>DRTC01000197.1 GCA_011372345.1 Candidatus Cloacimonadota bacterium | reverse complement strand
TTGTACTTCTTTTAGAGTATATAGGGGATATTTTGAAGAAGCCCCAGAAATCATTGATAATGGTTCAGTTATACTTAAATTTATAGATAAATTTGAGCATGATTATTCATTGGCTTATCAAATTGAAATAAATAAAGACAATTAAATCATTTTATATGGAGTTCTCATGAAAAAACTAAAAAAATCTGCTCAAAAAGATTTAATATTAAAACCTGCAATTTTTGAATTAAATGATAATTTTCATAAAGTTTATAATGAAGATAGCAACGAATTGATTAAAAAAATCGAAGGTGATATTTTGTATCTTGATCCTCCATACAACGCACGACAATATGGAGCAAACTATCATTTACTCAATACTGTAGCGAAATATGACAGCTTTATACCAAAAGGAAAAACTGGCTTAAGGAATTACAAACGATCAAAATATTGTAGCAAATCTACCGTTACATATGAATTTGATGATTTAATTAAGAATGCTAAATTCAAATACATATTTTTAAGTTATAATAATGAAGGCTTAATGACAGAATCAGAAGTAAGAAAAATTATGAGTAAATATGGTTTTTATGATATTATTAAGAAAGAATATCAACGATTTAAAGCTGATAAAACAGAAAATAGGGATCATAAAGCAGATTCAACTGTCGAATATTTACATATTTTAAAAAAAACATGATAAAAATTTAAGGAATAAAAAATGGAAGACAAAATCTTCGTAAATCAAATAAGCGAATTTTTAAATAAAGAAATAATTTCCAATTTTCTCGTGGTTCAAAAAGACCTGCGGGAAGGTACCAAAGATTTTTATTTAAGATTAAAATTAGCGGATAAAACCGGCTCCATTTCCGGGAATATCTGGAATAATGCCAAAGTCATCGATGAGAAATTCAAGGAAGGTGATGTCATTAAAGTCAAGGGAATCGTCATCAGCTATAAATCCCAGATCCAGTTGACAGTGAATAAAGTTAGAGTTATGAAAAGTGAGGAATATAACCTTTCTGATTATATTGAAGCCACTTCCAAAGATATCACAAAACTATCGGAAAAGCTATACCAATTTATTGATAATATTAATGACAGTTATTTAAAAGAATTATTACTTTCGATATTCGAGGACAAGGAATTCTTCACACTTTTTGCCAAATCTCCGGCAGCCAAAACCTGGCATCATAATTACATCGGAGGTCTGCTCGAACACACGATCGCAGTGAGCACGATCTGCGATTTTATAACTCATCTTTATCCTGTAAATAAGGACCTCTTATTGACCGGAGCGATCTTACACGATATTGGAAAAGTCTATGAATACAATATCAAATCCATTATTGATTTTTCCGTGATCGGCAGGTTGATCGGACATATTTCACTTGGAGATCAATTGATCTGTGAGAAAGCAGCATTAATAAATAATTTTCCCAAGGAAACTTTAATGAAACTCCGTCACCTGATTTTAGCTCATCATGGTGAATTTGAGAAAGCATCGGTTCGGCTTCCGCAAACTCTGGAAGCTGTTGTCCTCCATCATGCTGACAATCTCGATGCTCAGACAACCGGTGTGCAGCAGATCATCGAATCTGTTCAGAACAAAGATGCGGAATGGTCTGATTTTGATAAATTGAATAATCGTTATTATTATATAAAGTAGGGACAAGTGACAAGTAGCACATTTTTGCAAAATGTGAATAATAGTTGTAAATTTTTCTTTGCGTCCTTTGCGTCTTTGCGGTGAAAATTATATGTTCCAAACAGCAGTCTTAGCCAGCGGAAGTAAAGGAAACTCCATCCTGATTCGGACCGAATCTACGAAAATTCTGTTGGATGCAGGTTTGAGCGGGAAAAAAATATCCGGATTTTTACAGGACCTGCATCTTGATGAAACAAAAATAAATGCTTTGCTGATCAGTCATGAACACAGCGATCATATCAAAGGTGCTGGAGTTATCTGTCGGAAGTTTAAAATTCCGATGTATATTACGGAACAAACTTTTTTATCGAGCCGTCATCGTATTGGAAATGTTCCGGAAGGAATAAAGTATTTTGAGACCGGAGATAAATTTCAGGTTGGAGATATTATCATCAATTCCTTTCCTTCCTCACATGATGTTGTTGACGGAGCAAATTTTACCTTTCAAAAAGCAGACGATAAATTACGAAAATTAGCAGTAGCAACTGATCTCGGTTACAGCACCAGGTTGATGTTAAGAAAATTCAAAAAGGCAACTTCTATTATTCTGGAAAGCAATCATGATGAGAAAATGCTTCTTGAAGGACCTTATCCCTGGGATTTGAAGCAAAGAGTGAAAAGCAGGCATGGACATCTTTCCAATGAACAAGCAGTCGGAGTTATCAGCCGGATAATTCATCCGGGATTGAAGAACCTTGTTCTGGCACATTTGAGTGAAGTGAATAATGATCCTGAAATTGCGAGAATTTTAATGCAGGAATATTTAGCGAGTATAAATTTTGATTTGAATCTGATCATCTCATCACAGTATAAAGCAACTGCATTGATCGATATTTGATGTAACTTGATTTTCCGAAATCGAGAGAAAAGAACAAGATCGGAATCTTGTTCTACAGATTAACTCAATCATCTTGATTGAATGAAAAAGTCACAATCAAGGATGATTGTATTACAAGGAGAATAAATTTTTTTTCCTCATTCCCAAATTGTTTTTGGGATTGTAATTATTAAAAGTTTAACTTTGATTTTTGGGAAAAAATATATATGTTCGAAATAAATTTTCTTTACCAATTGTGTTCCCAAATGGAATTTGGGAACAAGTACAAAATATTATGTTGAACAATTCAGCGAATTGTTTTACGAAGAGAATAAAATGTTTTTAGCAATAATTTTATTAATAATCGGTTTCATAGTTCTGATCAAAGGTGCGGAATTCCTGGTTGACGGCTCTTCATCTCTGGCAAAGAAAATGTCCATCTCTCAACTGGCAATCGGTTTGACGATCGTTGCTTTCGGCACATCTGCACCGGAATTGATAGTCAATTTAATTGCCAGTTTCAAAGGTCATGATGCCATTGCTTTTGGAAACATCATCGGCAGTAATATTTTTAATGTTCTCGTAGTTCTCGGTGTTGCCTGTTTGATCACCCAAATAAAAGTTCAAAAAAATACGGTTCTGAAAGAGATTCCCATTTTACTGATCGCTACAATTTTTGTTTTTTGTTTATGCAATAATTGTGGATTTTCAGGAAGTTCGCTTTCCCGTTTTGATGGAATAATCCTGATTTCAGGATTACTTTTGTTTTTTTATTATGTATCAAGAATTTCAAAAACAAGAGAATTAGAAGTAGATGTTAAAATATTTTCCAATCAAAGGACACCTATTTACATTATTTTAGGAATTATCGGACTTTTCATTGGCGGGGAATTAGTTGTTCATAATGCTGTAATTATTGCCCGTCTGCTTGGAGTTTCGGATAAATTCATTGCTCTGACCATCGTAGCTCTGGGAACATCTCTACCGGAATTAGTGACTTCGGTTCTGGCAGTGATCAAGAAACATAATGATCTGGCGATTGGAAATGTTGTCGGTTCAAATATTTTTAATCTTCTTCTGGTTCTCGGTTTAAGCTCGATTATCCATCCTCTCGAATACAATCCCGAACTGAACATTGATTTCTTCCTTTTAATTCTGATCACGATCATTCTTTTCTTTACTTTCATTGTTGGCAAAAGAAGGATAATGGCAAGAAATGAAGCCATTTTCTTTCTTATTCTTTATGCCGGATATCTGCTTTTTATTTTTAACAGGAAGTAGAGTAACACAAACAATTTTGTTTGTGAATGTAATACAATCGTCCTCGATTGTGAAAAGTAACATTATCATCCTGATTGTGAACAAAAGATAAACTGAATTTAAACAAACAGGATTGTTTGTTATACAATTCATAGAAAACAATTATGAAACGAAGATGCAATTGGGTCGGAAACAACGATTTAATGATCGCATATCATGATCAGGAATGGGGAGTTCCTGTTCATGATGATCGGAAACTTTTTGAGTTTTTCGTGTTGGATGCTTTTCAGGCAGGATTAAGCTGGCAGATCGTCCTGAATAAAAGAGAAAATTTCAGGAAAGCATTCGAGGATTATCAAATAGAGAAAATTGCACTTTATGATGAAAACAAGTTTAACGAACTGATCACAAATAAGGATATTATCCGCAATAAACTAAAGATCAACGCTACAATTAACAATGCTCAAAGATTCATGGAAATCCAGAAAGAATTTGGAAGTTTTGATAAATATATCTGGCAATTTGTGGAAGGAAAAACAATTCAAAATAAATGGAAAGAACTTTCTCAAATTCCAACAAAAACCAAAGAATCGGATGAAATGAGCAAAGACCTGAAAAAGAGAGGATTCAAATTTGTCGGATCAACCATCTGTTATGCTTTTATGCAGGCTGCAGGAATGGTGAACGATCATCTTGTTTCCTGTTTTCGATTTAAAGAGTTAGCCACAGAGACGCAGAGAACACAGAGAAAAAATTAAAATATATATCCAGTCTAATTGGACTCGACTTCAAAGCGTAGCTTGGAGTTGAGAACAATTGACGAAAAACAAGATTAAATACCCGACTGAACTCCATCTTCCGACAATAGCCGGAGATGAAATCCAGTCAAAAAAAGGAGTAGAAAAATGACCAGAGAATTAAAGAAAGAAATATGGAGTTATTTCAAAGACACGAACATCGTTTACCTGGCAACAAGTGCGAATAATAAACCTGCTGTCAGACCTGTAACTCTGATCTTTCATCAAGATCGATTCTTTATCGCAACCGGAAATAAAGATGCTAAAATTAAACAAATAAAAATTAACAATAACATCGAGTTCTGTTTGAGTATTTCAGATGGCAAAAACGGTGGTTATATCCGTGGATTCGGACAAGCGATATTCAACGAGGATATTCCAACTAAAAAAGAAATAATGGATGTTTTCGAGTATATAAAACATTTCTGGAAAGAACCTGATGATCCTGGTTATATTCTGTTGGAAATTAAATTAGCAGAAATCGAATATATGAAGATAGGGAAGATGTTCGCGAGAAGAGAAAAGATTTAATCCTGACGGGGACTGTTTTGTTTCTTCCCAACCGGAGATTCCATCTCCGGCTATTAACATTGAATCCCTGCGGGATTGATTTGGATTGAGAAATATCTTGCTGGTTTTGATAGATATCCGTCTTGCTTTCTATTATAAAAAAGATATTGATAAAGCAATCGAATATATAAAGGATGGCACTAATTTCTCAATTGTAAAAACTGCGGTAAAAATTCGGAACTCTTTATATTATTGAAGCCATGATCGGAGAAGCGGCTTCTTTCACTTTTGTCGATGTGATCACAGCCACAAAATATGAACATAAAGATCAGGCAGTAGGCGTCAGAGCAATTTATCGGGTACGAGCCAAAAAAAGAGATAAGATCAGCAGCTCTTCCAATGAAACGGTTGTTTATGCAGATTGATCCTGACTTTCAGGCAAAGTGAATTATTAACGAAGATCCCGCAATTTTTTGAGGATGAGAACCGCATTCCTGCGAAAATGGAGAATGCGGTTCTTATTTTAAAATTATTTAGTTAGAGGATTAATCTTTTCAGAAAATTATTTTCTTTTTCAGCAACAAGGATATTATTCCTACCTGAATTTTTAACTTTATACATGGCATGATCTGCCAGACCGATGATCTCATCCGTTGTTTTGGCATCATCCGGATAAACTGCGATCCCAAAGCTGGCTGTGACTTTTATATTATAATTTTCTTCAGTAAAAAAAACTGTTTTATTCAATCTATGTCTTATTCTTTCAGTTAAAAGTAAGGCTTCTTTTCTTCCTGTTTCAGTTAAGATCAAAACGAATTCATCACCACCATAACGAACTGCCCAATCTGATTTTCGAATGCTAGATAGCAGGATATCAGCAATATTCCTGAGAAGCTGTGAACCAATCAGATGACCATAATTATCATTCACATTTTTAAAATGATCGAGATCGAGAAAAACAGCTGCAAATTTATATTTGTGTCTTCTCGAACGATTGATCTCCATCTCAAATAATTCCACCATATACCGGGAATTATAAAGTTTCGTGCAATCATCCCGCACGGAAAGTTCCTTGATCTGTTCAATATAACGAGCATTACCAAGAGCAATAGCAGCAAAATCTGCCAGTGTTTCCAGAAGGTCTATATATGATTCTTCAAAGAGAGAAAGATCGACATTTACCAGTTCGATAACACCTAATGCTTTTCCTTTGTTCAATAAGGGCACACAAATAATGGTATCAGTTTTAAAACCTGACTGTTTGTCAAAATTCTGGTGAAATCTTTTATCTTTATAAGCGTCTTTGATCGTAACTGTTTTCTGATTTTTAACAGACCAACCCGCGATTCCATCTCCAATTTTCAATCTTTTATCTTTGATCTTGTCACTTGAATCACCCACAGCAATAACGAAAAAAAGATCGGATTTCTCCTCATCAACAAGTAGCAGCGACCAGTTCGAGGGTTTATAATATTTCCCGATAAAATCCATGATCATTTTCAGGACTTCATTCATTTCCAGAGATGAACTTAAAGCTTTGCCAATGTCCCTGAGAATCTCATATTGAGATAAACCATTGCTCAGAAATTCTTTCTCATTTACCATTACTATACCTCATTGCTTTTTCGATTGCATATTTTTTTTCATTTATTTTATGTCAATGATTTCTGGTTGGATTTCGTGAGAATTTACATTTCTAAATTTTTTTTTCTTTGAATTTCTTTAAGTTTAAATTTTTCCATTCTTTCTATATGAACTTTTCTCCAAATAATTTGACACACAAACAAGTCAAAAAAGGATTGTCCAAAATTTTATCAGGTATAGATTATGTTGAAAGGTTTAACAAAAAAGATTTTTGGAGATCCTTATCAAAGGGAAATGAAAAAAATATCTCCAATTATGGAACAGATAAAAGAAATTTATCCGAGTCTGGAAAAACTATCCGATGATGATCTTAAAAACAGGATACAGGAAATAAAACAGGATATCAGGAACAGACTTGAAGACCAGGAAAATGAACTGGCAGAACTACAGAAAAAATATCAACTCGAACCTGATGAAAACAAGAAAAATTCAATTGGAAATGAGATAGACAGACTCAAGGAAAATCTGAAAACACTTACTCAAGCCATTCTCGATGAACACCTTCCCGAAGTTTATGCCATAATCAAAGATACCTGTCGCAGATTGATCGGTTTTGAATATGAAATTCGCGAACATAAAGCTGTCTGGAATATGATCCCGTTTGATGTTCAGCTTATTGGAGCGATTGTCTTGCACGAAGGAAAAATTGCTGAAATGGCAACCGGAGAAGGTAAAACTCTTGTTGCTGTATTACCGTTGTTCCTGAATGCTCTTCTCGGTCATGGAGTTCATCTCGTGACAGTTAATGATTATCTTGCTCAAAGAGATGCGGAATGGATGAGTCCGATCTTTGAATTTCATGGAATGAAGGTGGGAGTTAATATTGGCGGTTTATCTCCGGAAGAGCGGAAAGTTGCTTATAGTTGTGATGTAACTTATGGAACTAACAGCGAGTTCGGATTTGATTACCTGCGTGATAATATGGCAATTTCCGAGCAGAACCTGGTGCAGAGAAAACATCAGTATGCAATTGTTGATGAAGTCGATAGCGTGCTTATTGATGAAGCGAGAACTCCTTTGATAATCAGCGGTCCGGTTCAGGAAAGTAAGAATTTCTATACAGAATTAAAACCCATAATTTTGAAACTGGTTAATGCTCAAAATATGCTGGTCAAGCGTTTTCTATCGGAAGTCAAACAGGAATTGGCTAAAGACCAGTATGATGCTGATGTTGTAGGGAAATTGCTTTTACTGATCAGCCGGTCTGCTCCTAAAAATAAATCCTTTATAAAATTGATGAAAGAGGGAGAACTCAAAAAATTAGCATCTGATTATGAAGGTTATTATATCCGCGATAAGAAAATGCATGAGATCGATGCGGAACTTTTTTATGTAGTAGAAGAAAAACATAATAGTGTCGAACTTTCCGAAAAAGGAAATGATCTTGTTTCAAAAAAAGAACCTGACCTTTTTATCATGGAGCAATTCGATGAGGTTCTTGATAAAATCGATAAAGATGAAAAACTTTCTTTACAGAAAAAAGCGCAATTAAAGGAAGAAGCAACCTCAAAATTCATGGATAAAAATGAGAAACTTCATAATATCAAGCAACTTCTGAAAAGCTATACCCTGTTTGAGAAAGATGTGGATTATGTTGTAGTTGAGAATAAAGTCATGATCGTCGATGAATTTACCGGCAGAATGATGCAAGGTAGAAGGTTCAGCGATGGTCTGCATCAGGCTCTGGAAGCAAAGGAAAATGTTACTATCGAAGAAGCAACGCAAACTTTTGCCACGATCACTCTCCAGAATTATTTCAGGATGTATGATAAACTTGCCGGAATGACCGGAACTGCGGTTACTGAAGAATCGGAATTTATGGAAATTTATAAACTTCCGGTGATGGTTATCCCAACAAATCTTCCCATTTCCAGGATCGATCATAATGATGTTATTTACCTGACCAAAAATGAAAAATACAAAGCTATTATCGATGAGATAGTGTATTGGCATGAAAGGAGAAAACCTGTCCTGGTAGGAACTGTTTCCGTCGAAGTTTCCGAAACTTTAGGTCGTCTGCTGCGACGAAGGAATATCAAACATAATGTTCTGAATGCGAAATATCATGAAAAGGAAGCTGAAATAATAATTTATGCCGGAGAACCGGGTGCGGTTACGATTGCTACGAATATGGCAGGTCGGGGAACAGATATAAAACTCGGGAAAACAGTGGTTACGCAAGAAAAAGCAGAATATCTGAAATGCAGTAATAAAATTTCGGAGGAAAATCCATTCGGACTTCCAAAAGACGGATTACATGTGATTGGTACGGAAAGACATGAAAGCCGGAGAATAGACCGCCAATTAAGAGGAAGAAGCGGTCGTCAGGGAGATCCGGGCACATCGCGGTTTTATCTGTCTCTGGAAGATGACCTGATGCGATTGTTCGGTTCCGAACGAATTGCACCAATGATGATGAAAATGGGGATCAAGGACGGAGAAGCAATAACTCATCCCTGGATGACAAAAGCTGTTGAAAAAGCCCAGAAAAGAGTCGAAGCCTACAATTTTGAGATCAGGAAACAGCTGATCAAATATGACGAAGTTATGAACCAGCAGAGGGAAGTTATTTATACTTACCGGAAAAATGTGCTGAAAGGATATGACCTGAAATTCGAGATCGTCGATATGATCAAAGACACGATCGCTGAACTTGTAGAGAATAATATTGGAGAAGAACAATATCAGGAAAACTGGGACATTGAAAGTATTTTAAAATGGTTAAAAGCAAATTTGAATATCAATATCAAAAAGCAGGAATTGATCAGAGAGAATAATACTTTAACGAATCTTACTCAAGATATTGAAGATGCTGTTTTAAAAGCATATAATAAAAGAGAAGAAGAGTTTTCTTCGGAACAGATGCGAGAGATCGAAAGAAGGTCGCTCCTGATCGTTGTCGATGAATTATGGCGGGATCATCTTCATGAAATGGATCTTTTAAGAGAAGGAATAAGTTTCCGAGCCTATGCCCAAAAAGATCCTTTGATAGAATATAAAAAAGAATCTTTTCATCTTTTCCAGACACTCGTTTCCGATATCAATCGGGATGTCACAAAAAGAGTTTTCACAACTTACCTGATCGCTCCCGATAGAATAAATGATTTCCTTAGAATGGCTCAAACACAACATGCTGAAAGTTCGGCATTCCAAAAAGCAAAAACATCAGCTTTCAGACAGGCTGGAACAGCTCCACCTCCACCTCCGACAGGAGAAAAACAAAAACTGAAACCCAGAGTAGTTGAAATGAAAGTTGGCAGAAATGATCCATGTCCTTGCGGAAGTGGGAAAAAATATAAAAAATGTTGTGGCAAAATCGTTAATGATTAAGATTTATTAACGAGATACAAATATTATTCTCAATCTCTTGATTTGGAATAATATTTTGAAAAAGAACTCTTGACTAAATTTGATTGGTCAGGAGATAGATACTAAAAGAAAAAATTGAAAAGGATGGGAGAATGTCTCCAAGTAGATTTGAAGATCTGTTAGATGTGGTTTTGGAAGATAAACCTTCAAAAGCAAAATTAAAAAGACTCGGGATGACTGAAGAAGAATTGAAATTATTTATCGATGCAATTCTCGAGGAAAAAGAACCGGAAACTTATAATCGTGTTTTATCTGCCGATGAAAAGAAAGTATTATCAACCGAAGCTTTTGGTTATTTAATGCATCTCTTAAAGATAAACTCGATCGACAGATTCATGTTTGAAAAAATTATTTCATTATCGATGCAGCTGAATTCATTCATGAAAAGAAAATTAACAAAAAATATGATGGATGACATCGTTAACTTTATAATCTTTTCCGGTCAAGGTGATGTTTTTATTAATGAACGGATGGATATCTATTGTCTCCTGGACAGCGAAGTTCGTCGGCAGCGTCAGATGAATTAGAGAAATTGTTTATCTTCTAGCCTCAGAATATTGTAGAGTAACCCGCAAATACAAAGAC
>DRTC01000196.1 GCA_011372345.1 Candidatus Cloacimonadota bacterium | reverse complement strand
TTTTGCTGTCAACCATTTATCAACAAGCAGATTATTTTCTTAATTTCTCTGGAAAAAACAGCAGTAAAAAAATTTATTTCAGAACCTTAATATTAAGTGAAAAAATGTTTATCTGGATAATTTTTTTGAATGTACTTGATTGCTATATAGTATCAATGACCAGATTATTCCATATCTATCTGTTCTTTTTTTAATTCCTTTTCCGCAAATAGCAGATACAATTTATTTGTCCTGAAAATCTCGAAAATATCTTTATCAAGAAAATTACTCAAAACCATTTTTTCTAAAATAGACATTGATTCGGAAAGTGTTTTACCTTCTTTATACGGTCTGTCATGTGCTGTGAGCGCATCAAAAATATCGGCGATTGCAAGGATCCTGGTCTGCAGGGGAAGTTGTTCCGCTTTCAGTCCAAGTGGATACCCGGAACCATCGAGCTTTTCATGATGACCGGAAGCATAGATCGGGATTTTATTCATTTTTTTAGGAAAAGGAAGTTCGTGCAGCATCTCGTAAGAAACATTGGCGTGATTGTCCATCATTTGTTTTTCCTTTTGGGTGAGAGTTCCTTTATTTATGATCAGGTTCTCAACCTCATTTTTCTCTAAATATGGAAATTCCTGACCGTCCAGAATATATTTTTTTCGACTAATAGATTTAATCCTGTCGATTTTTTCTTCAGCTAAATATTCTTTTCCGATATTTACTTCATTCAAGAAATTTATTTCATCTTCCAGTTCATTTATTTGCTTTTCAAAATTCTTTTCCAGTGCTGGAACTTCTTCTTTTTTTCCTCTTTTGATCAAATCATATTTCTGTCCTGAATGCTCATTTTTTTTTATTTCCTTGATTAGATTGAACCTGGTTTCCAGAAGTTTTATCCGATCAAAGATCGTTTGCAGTTTGGTTGCTTTGTTAAAGATGAATTCCGGAGTTGTGATCTTCCCGATATCATGCATCCAGGCAGCGATACGCAGTTCTTTCATTTCATCTTCATTAAAATATGTATTGCTGAATTTCCCTGAGTTTTCAGAATTTATGGTTCTGGCAATCTGCATCGTAAGTTCTTCAACTCTTCGAATATGATTGCCAGTATGAGGAGATTTGATTCCCATTCCATGGGCGATCGAACGGATAAATGATTCCAGCAATTCTTCCAGATCATGGATCAGGATCGAGTTGGTCAAAGCGATCGCGGCCTGCGAAGCCAGAGCTTCTGTGATTTCTTCCACATCTTTGGAAAAAGGAACAATTTTCCCCTTCTCCATGGCATTTATCAAAGAGAGAACACCGATAATATCATTTTCATGATTTCTCATTGGTAAAACAAGCATCGATTTTGAGCGATAATTATTGGCGGCATCGATTATTTTAGTGTTAGCAAAATTGAAATTCTCCGCGAAATAGACATCGGGGATGTTCACTGCTTTTCCGGTGTAGGCAACATACGAACAGACATTCATCAGGTTTGGATGACCATCTTCCCTGATGATCGGAATATCAGGCAAAGTGATCGGATTTCCGCTGGTTCCGCCCATTCTCCAATTCAGAGAATCCGTGTGAATGATCTTGAATTGGAGTGTTTTTTCATCCGGAGTTAATATATAGATCGAACCTGCATCTGCATTGGTGAATTCTCTCGCTTTATCGACAACCATTTCGAGTACTGCATCCAGATTTTTTTCCGCAGAAAGAGCTTTGCCGATCTCTACTAAACTCCGGTTTTTTTTGATGAGTTGCTCGATTTCTTGAGGTTTGGAAATACCTGTTTTTTTCATGGTCTTTTCCTGCAATTTTTTTATGTTTGTTCTTTTGCGAATGTTAGTTTTAATGTCAAATGGAAAATTTTCATTTGACAGGAAATAATATTCAGACTGATATAAGGATAAAGCAGTTTAGTTTATTATATTAGACTTGCTTCAAGGTAGTGTAACATAATTTATGAAAGATTATGAAAAACTGATGCTGCCTTTCCGAAGCTTCTCACGAAGGAATTCTTATCATTAAGATTCGGAAAGTTCCGGGACATTCACATCCTTCCGAATCTTAATGTAAGAACAAGTGAAAGAAAGCTTCGGAAGGGAAATGACGAGGAGTAATTATGGAAGCAACATTTACACAAACAAAAACCAATTTTGATACTTATTGGACTAGAGTATTAAACGAAAGAGAACCTTTATATATCCATAAACAAGGATATGAAGATGTTGTTCTGATACCGGCAATAGAGTTAAGTTCCTTAACTGAAACTGCTCGTAGCATCTTCATCATCTCCTTAGCGATGCCATTTTTCTGATGTTGGGGATTCACTATCACATCAAAAATACTTGTATAATAGTGACCATCGGTAATTGCACGGGCAAAAGCGATCAGCGTACCATCGTGATAGGCGGTAACATAATAGGAATTCTTAAATGCATCCAGAATATCTTCCGGATTTTTATTTCAATCTACGCTTTCAAATACATTAATAGCTTCTTCAACAGTAACTTCGTTATTAGCTTTGTAAATAATTTTCATTCATATCTCCATATTTTTTAGTACATTAAAAATTATAATTAAGCCCTTTCATTTCAAAATATTATTCACTCTTCTCCGAATATCGATACACATTTGACAAATGGAGTAGTATCCTTCCGGATCAGGTTTCACTACTTTTGCTTCTGCCCAATTTAATAAACCTTCCATACCATTCTCAATGATTTTTTTTATTATAGGAATTTTAAATGGATTATAATTCTCTATAAGATCGATAATATCTGTCTCAAAAGCATTCCCAATATAAAGTTCATTACAAACAGCAACTTTCCCGTCAGGTTCAAGAGATATACCTTTAACAGAATTCAGCGGGTCCGTGTAAGGCATTTCACCACATTTACCAGTTGGAAATTCTTTTCTTGGAGGTAAAAATTCTTTCAGATTGATAAGAGCTAATCCCACCGGTTCTATTATATTTCCTTCTGATTTTTTTACAGGCAGGTCTTCCAGCTTCTCCAAAATAGATTTTGTTTTTTGGTTATATTGATTATCATTCTCTTCAGAAACTACCCAGCAAGGATTTAAT
>DRTC01000195.1 GCA_011372345.1 Candidatus Cloacimonadota bacterium | reverse complement strand
GTAAAAAAATATTTGATATAAATGTCATTCAAGATTTTTTTTCGAGTCGTAAGAAGCGAAGCGTCAACGACTCGAAAAAAAGAGCAATAAATATCCAATATCGAACAAGGAATGATGAATGATGAAAGAAACACACCTCCCGGCTAAAGTCGGACTCCTCTCAAGAGGAGATTTTCTCGATGCTCTTCGTGTGCTCTGTGTTAAAAAAGGAGTATAAATGCAATACAAAATATTTAATGTTCTTCCAACTTATGGAACAAACACTTATCTTGTCTGGGATGAAGACTCGAAGGAAGCGATCATGATCGATCCGGCAGCACCGGATAAAATTCTAATTCAGGAAATTCAAAGAAAAGGGCTGAATCTGAAATTTGTCGTTAATACACACGGACACGGAGATCATATTGCCGGAAATAAACTGCTGAAAGATAATTTCAAAACTCAATTATGCATTCACCGGGATGATGCGAAAATGCTGACTGATCCGCATCTGAATTTCAGCAGTTCGATCGGATTCAATCTTGTTTCTCCTAAAACAGATATAATTCTGGAAGAAGGCGGGATTATCAAACTTGGAAATATGGAAATAAAAATAATTCACACTCCCGGTCATACAAAAGGCGGGATTTGTCTTTATGTGGATAATCTCTTATTTTCCGGAGATACGATTTTCTGTGAAAGTATTGGGAGAACAGATCTTCCAGGTGGAAATTTCGAGGAGATAAAAAGATCGATCCAAAAAAAGTTGTTTATCTTACCTGATGATACAATCGTTTTACCGGGACACGGACCGGAAACAACGATTGGACATGAGAAGGTTGAGAATCCGTTTGTGGGGTTGGCTGCGAGATTTTAGAAAATCTATCCACGAATTTCACGAATTACACGAAGGAAAACTATATTTTAACTAATTTTCTTCAACAAAATACGATTCATTATCAATTACAACTGTTACAAAATCAGAATCTCTTCCGTCCATGACAATATCAAAATATTTTAGACTATCGTGTTGAGTATAAATTCCTTGAAAAGCAGCAAGAAAAGGACTTCCTGTTCTGGAACAACCGCAGTTATCTGACATTCTATCAAAAATGAATTTAAATGTTTCAGATTCTAATTGGGTAGACATACTATCGATAAATACGGAATCAGGCAATTCTTTGTTAAATGTTTCCATTTCGATTGAGATATTTTGAAGACAAAATTCACTTTCATTTCTAATGTTGATTAAGTATGCTTTAGAATCATCATCACAGCAAAAAGTAAGTAGAACCAAAAAAAGAAATAAAAAGAACTTTTTTATCATTTCACTTTTACCTCATCAACAAACACTTCTTACTCGCTAAAATTCTGTCTGCTTTTTCTAAAATAATATAATAAATTCCGGAACTTAAAAGATTACCTCTTTCATCTTTCCCATTCCATTCAATCGAAAATCGATCATCGTCAATCGAAAATCGTTTCACTTTCTGACCTCTCAAATTATAAATAGAAATTTCGGTGTCTTCAATGTTTTCAGTGTTTAATTGAAAATTGATTTTCATCTCTTTCTTAAATGGATTTGGAAAGACCGACAAATTGTATTCCGGAATTATCGTTTCATTCTCGACAGCAGTAAATCCCCAAACCAATCCGGCAAACTCCGGATGATCGATAAACGGATTTCGGTTTTCCTGAATCTCATAAACCGCATCATTTCTATCGAGTTCCTTTTCACTGACCGGATCATTCAAATGCCATTCGGAAAGCAGGTTTACTGCCCATGTTTTGAGTTCTGCTCCCTCGACCATCCCATTTTCGATCCAGCCATTATCTTCATTATAATAGCGCACGCTCATATAAAAATAGGAACGGGCAAAATCTCCCTTATATTCATCGATCGGTTCGAAAACCGTTCCTGAATATCCGGGATAAGAACAATCTCCTTTTTTGCTGCCGTTCATAGAAATCCAATCGATGTTCCCAACTTCTCCATAAGGAAGATTCCCGCGATGAGAATTTACATAACCATCTGTCGGGTAAATATGAAAAAGATCTGATCTCATGGGAAAATTTCCATTGAACCAACTGCTGGGCCAGGAATGTTCCTTGTTGTAGCAATCACCTTCTTCATCATATTGCCCGCATTGATCTGCTTCGATAAAATCATATTCATAAGGTGGATTTCCTCCCGGAATATCGGAATACATGTCCCAGACTTTTCCATTCGGTTTCTGATCTGTGTTCTCAAAATGTCCATGGATCGAACTGTAACTCACAGAATTATGATCATCGATTATGTTATGAAGTACGATTTTCAATTGTATTCCGCTTAAACCTTCTGTTCCATCATAATATCCTTCCGGAATATCCCCCAAAAGCGAAATTGCTCCGAGAAATAAAAACATCAAAAATATTTCTTTTTTCATAATTTCCTCACTTTATACAAATTCAATTTATTTTTTGGAAAAATCCTGTCAAAGAATTAAAACACTTTTTTAAAATACTTTTCCTGGTTGGAATCATCTCAAATCTGTCTTTTGTATTTATTGACACAAATCTCGAACAAAAGATTTTTGTTTGAAAGATTTAGGAAATGGTTGGAATGAGTCTGGAAAAGAAAAGAGGATTTTTCAAAATAGGACTTGAAGACGAAAAACTTCTGAATTTCAAAGAGATTTTTGGGAATGAGAATCCGGTTCATCTGGAAATAGGAAGCGGTCGGGGAGAATTTATTTCTATGAAATCGCTGGTTTTATGGAATAAAAATTTTCTGGGTTTGGAACTGAAAGATAAAAGGATTGATGATACCTTGAAAAAATTGAATTCTGAACATCATCGAAATGTGAGATTGATCAGACTTTTAGTTGATGAGAAGATCACGGATTGGATTTCTGAAAATTCCATCGAACGCATTTATATCAATCATCCGGATCCCTGGCCCAAAAAGAAGCATCATAAAAACAGGCTGATCCAAAATGACTTTCTCGATGCTCTTTATAAGATTTTGAAATTTAAAGGAGTGATCGAGATCAATACTGATCATCGAGATTATGCAGAATGGATTGTGGAAATTTTCAAAGCAAGGGATGATTTTAAGGTGATGTACGAAAATGGTTTTAGCAGAATTCCTGCAGAAGGACATATTGTGACACATTTCGAAGAGAAGAAAAGAAGGGAAGGATTCGAACCTTTGTTTATGAGGTTTAAGAAGATTTGATGGATCAGTAGCCCCATCGTCCCGATGGGATTGAAAAAATACAAACCACCGAGAGGTGGTGATACAGCAATTTTATCGTCTCGATGGGATTGAAAAAATACAGACCACCGGGACGGTGGTGATACAGAAAATGAACACGAAAAAGATCAAAGAAATATATCAGAAAAGTCTGGAGAAGATAGATCACGATTTGAGTCGTTTTGCCTGTCATGACAAATCTGCTTTTCGTTATAAACAGGAGCGAACCGATTTTTTACGATCAGCATTTGCTATCGATCGAGACAGGATTTTATACAGCGGAGCATATCGCAGATATCAAGGTAAAACGCAGGTATTTTCGTTCACGAATCTTTTCGATGAGGAGATGACAAATCGCAGTTTGCATACGACTTATGTTTCGCAGATTTCCAGAACTATCGGAAAAAGGCTGGGATTAAATCTCGAATTGATCGAAGCGATCGCACTCGGTCACGATCTCGGACATCCGCCTTTCGGTCATGATGGAGAAATGGCTTTGAGTAGATGTTGTCGAAAATACGGAATAGGTTCTTTCCATCACAATATCGAAAGTCTGCAAATCGTCGATTATATTTCTTCGGAAGGAAAAGGTCTAAATCTGACATTTCAAGTTCGAGACGGAATTATTTCTCACGATGGAGAAGTTCATAACAAACTTCTCAAACCAAATTGGAACAAAACAGAAAAAGATATTACGGAGTATGTCCAAAAGAAAAAAGCAGATGAAAGTATTTCCTGGATGCCGGCAACAATGGAAGGCTGCATAGTTAGAATTACAGATACGATCGCTTATATCGGGCAGGATATCGAAGATGCGATCAGACTCAAAATCCTGAAAAGAGAGGAACTTCCGAAAGACTGCACGGAATTTCTGGGAAATCGTAACAGCAGAATCATCGATACTTTGATCAAAAGTGTGATCGCTAATAGTTATGAGCAGGAATTTATTGCTTTTGATGAAGAAACTTCTTTTTACCTGAAAAAATTGAAAGATTTTAATTACGAGCGAATTTACACGAACGAGGATGTAAAAAAAACGAAGAAGATCATTGATAAAAGTATGGGAATTCTTTTCGAACAATATCTCGAAGAACTGGAGAAAAATGATCGAAATTCAAAAATATTTACTCAATTCCTGAATCGGAAACAAGAAAGATATTTGCAGAAATTTTCCAACTCTGAAAAAGTTCGGGATTTTATTGCTACCATGACGGACAGATATTTTAATGAGGAAGTGAAGAATTATTTGTTGCCGGGAAGTTTTTATTGATGAAAGAATAAAACCTTGAAAACGGATTCTGCCGGAAAAACTCTTTCAATTATCCTTTTCAATGGTTGGAAGATTAATAATTAAGAATGAAGGAATTAAAGAATGAAAACAGAATCATTAATCCAGGAAATTAATAAACTCGTTAAATCTCATTTATCAGATCTTTTGGGAACATATTTTTACGGTTCTCGTACAAGAGAAGATTTTTCCGAGGAATCAGATTATGATCTTCTATTGACCTTTGATCATAAATTGACTTGGAAGCAAAAGAATTTAATATACGATTTGATAGCAGAAATCGAGATGAAAGAAAGAATCGTAATCGATGTAAAAGCATATTGGAAAAAGGATTTATTTGAAGTCTGGACTCCTTTCAGG
>DRTC01000194.1 GCA_011372345.1 Candidatus Cloacimonadota bacterium | reverse complement strand
GTTGCAGGATAAATTAGATTTAGAAAATATGGAAACTGAAAATTTGAGGAGAAAATTTGACAAAGAAATATAGAAAAAAAATAAAGAATTTCATATTGAACTATTTGATAATTATTATTGTTGTTTTGATCACTTCATTATATTATCTATTAAATCCAAAATATATCTACAAAAATAAGTGTATGCTTGAAAGTAATTATCAGCAGCTATTCTGTTCTGAATGTTTTACCTTAATAGAAAATCATCCAAGATACAATCTTATTTCAGTTAGAAATAAAGGAGGAAATGTTCTTATAGAAGCAAGAAACCTTAAGAAAGGATTTGCTTCCGAATTTGAAATGTTGGATTTTCAATTCAGACCGAATATATTTTTTGATAAATCGGAAAATAATGTTTACTTCATCGTAAATCGAGAGCATGAGTATTTTCTCTGTATTGTATTCGATAAAAATGGAGATTTTGCACCACAATTTATACATTTATACACACACGAGAAATACAGCGATATTATGGATTATACTATTTTTTTAAATGGTCATAAATTTTGTGGTTACTCTCTTCAGGATTCTTTGTATTCGGATTTTTTATTTACTGAACACAATGGTATGATTCAATTGGTATTTCAAAAAGATTATTACAAAAAAATGATTGATGATTTCAGTCCTGACCTTGAAGATTCTGAACATTGGCAGCAGGTTGCAGATTCGCTTTCTGTTTTCACTAAAAATAAATTTACGATATCTGATATATTCAATATTATTATGACTGAAAATAAAGCAGGTTGGTATAAACAAGTCTATGAAAATCCGGATAGATTTAAATCCGGTATTTTTTTTGATGGATTGATTTTAGATAAATTACAAAATGGTGATTCGAAAAAAAAGAAATTACTCATAAATATTACCGGAGAAAGATTTGTTCCTGATCATCTCTTATGTTATGATCTGAACTCACAGCAAGTTTTATGGAAAAAAGAATTCTCAGCACCAATATTGCTATCTCAAGTTATTGATATTGATGGAGACAATGATCAGGAAATTATTCTTGGTTCCTATGCATCAGGATGCCAACCTAAACCGGATTGGTTTGAGAATAAAGAAAGTGATCTTGCTTTTTTTAGTTCACTTCAGATTTTGGATTCGGAAAGTAATCTGAAGATTATTAATGATCAACCTGCAAAATACCGGACAGGTACTTTTAGAACGAATCCTGAATTCGCAGTAATCCCGGATAAAAACAGGATATTTTTTGGAGTTCGATCTTCTAAAGATTATCATAAAAAATATCTGCATAGTATTGATTTGATAAACAATAAAATAGATACTTTAAATATAAATTTTCAATATCTTATGAATCTGAAATATGAAAATGGTTTATTTACATTAATCCATAGGGACACGGTGAAAATAGAAAAGATCGTTCTAAATTCAGATTTAAAGATCAAAAAAAGACACTCACAAATAAGTTTTGAAAGATATGAAGTTTTTAGAAACAATTATGAATTTGATTTATATGGTAAGAATTATTTTCTGGTGAAACCTTTTACTTTATTTGATGATAAAATGAGGACAGTTTACAAAAACAAAGACCTGATTTATATAGATTTTGTGCAGAGCAAAGTAAATTCGCTATATTTCATAAATTCTAAAGATAAAAGAAATCCCATTTTGGCTGTTATTGATTTTTATCCAAACAAATCCCTCAATCCTTTCTTCCTCCTCTTAATAACCTTCGAACTTATCCTCATCCTGATGTATTATTATTTCCGTCAACTTCTCTTTCTGCCATTCGTTTCCGGTGAATCGAGTTATGCCGTTTTATATCGCATTTTTGGTTCTTTCTATTTCTGGCGGATTTACGGGAAATTAAGTTTTTACAGGTTTCCTCGCAATCTTTCCCGCACGAATAATCGCTTTTTCTATCTTTTAAAAGACCTGACCACAGACTTTAAGGAAATCTATCATAAACGCTCATTCATCATGCAAATAAGATTATTTCAATTGAACACGCAGAATGAATTATTTCTCGTGCAGAGAATTGCTCACGATATAAAAAATCAATTGCATCTCATCAACCTGCAACTTTCCGATCAGGAAGATGAAAAAGAATCCGAAAATATCATCGCTCAAATTAAACCGACAATGAAAGGAATCTATCAGAAAACGCTCTTACTATCCGGTTTCTCCAAACTGTTCGAATTAAATATCAGGAATAGAGATTTGATAATGATCCTGGAAAATATGGTGATGGAATACTCCAATCATCCGCAATTTTCGAGAATTGTTTTCAAACCGCAAGTCGATTCGTTTAATGTCGATATCGATGAGAATCTTTTCCAAATCGCGATCAGGAATTTATTGGATAATGCTCTCAAATATTCTGGGATGGAAGGTGATATAAAGATTGAACTTACTTCTTTCAAAATTGATTATAAACTACAAATATCAAATCCGGGTTCGATTTCAGAGAATATTTTGACGAAAATAAATAAAGGGAGATTTTCGGAGAGTAAGAGCGGAAGCGGAGTTGGGATTCAGATCACGAAGAAGATCATTGAGAATTTTAACGGTTCTTTTGAGATTAGAACGGAAGATGGATTTGTGATTGTTACAGTGAGAATGCCGATAAATAACAAGCATAACCCCAAAAGACTTGACTCGCAATGACCGAAGGGAATGTGAGTCGAGGATTGTGTTAAATCGTGTTGTCTTCGACTCGCACATCGTTACGAGTCAAATCCAATGAGTAAAAACATCGGAATGTCTGAAATCTCTTGAAAAGAGATTAAAGTTCTTCCGATTGTTTGAAGAGAAGTATCAACATTCCGAAGAGCTTCGCACATTCGGAAGTTTCCAAAATTCCCTCTCCTTTTAGGAGAGGATTAAGGTGAGGTTTTAAAATGAAAGGTAAAATATTCCTTTTAGAAGACATCGAACAAATCGCAGAGCATTATAAAAAGATGCTCCAGAAAGAAGGATACAAAGTGCAGATAGCATTGAACAGCACGAGTTTCTTTAGAATTTATGAAAATTTCAAACCGGATCTAATTCTGCTGGATATTATCCTGAAAAACAGCGAAATGAATGGAATCGAAGTATTTCAGGAGTTGCAGAAAAGAAAAGATT
>DRTC01000193.1 GCA_011372345.1 Candidatus Cloacimonadota bacterium | reverse complement strand
TCATAAGATTCACCATCCGATTGATGCCAGACAACAAATGCATCTGCCGTAACAGGATCAATATCGATACTTCCATAACCTGCCCAGATATCATGACTGATAGGACTGGTTTCAATTAAATTTCCATCAGCATCGATGTATGAAAAATATAGTCTTTTGTTTGAATTTGTTGTTTGCCTGGCATGATAAACAGTATATACTCCTCCCGCTTCATATCCGTTTGGTTGGGATATTGGAGGTTGGATTTGAACCGGAATTCCATTATAACTTCCCGGCATGTAATCGTAATAAGTTGTCATCAAATCTGTTGGCTCGATAAGGAATTCGTAATCGGGAACCGGTCTGGTACTGGTTGGAAGTTTACCTTTGATTGTTTTGATCGGTTTCAAATTTTTGACTGGTTGTGGGATTTCGTGTGAGAAAAGGAAAAGTGTGGAAAATATTAGTAAAAATAAAATCAATGGTTTTTTCATGATTAGCTCCTTTTTTTCAATTCAAAGATGGAGATTGCTTCGTCAGTTTCAGCAAGAAGAAACCTCGCAATGACATGTCAACTATCTGATCAATGTTATCTTTTTGGAAATTACATTTTTATCAGATTTGAATTTGATGAGATAGATTCCTGATGAGAGTAGTTTTCCATTGTCATCAGTTCCGTCCCAAATAACCTTATTCATTTCTAATTTATCATTTATAATTTCTAATTCTCGAATGCGTTGTCCTTTGATGTTGAATATTTCGAGAGTCACAAACCGGGAGGTTTGTGTTACATTGAACGAGATCGTTGTTTCGGAATGGAAGGGATTCGGATAAGATTGCAGAACAAGTTCTGCACTACTTATATCATTTTCATCAACTGCAACATTATAACCAAAATCTATATCGAGAGCTGTATATTTGAGCATACCATTACCATTAAACCATCCTCCGCCATGACTATAATTATAATCGTCCAAAAAGAAAAGATGTAGTTTACCGTGCTCGTTTCCTAAATCCTCAATTAAATCTCCGGGATAGATATAACAAGGGATCATTTCAGCAAGTTCGGGAGTTTCGAGAGAGTTCAGGAAAATCGGTTCAGACCAGGTTTCTCCATTATTGTTGGAAATGCTGATAGCAATTTCAGGAACTTCCAACCAATCAAAGTATTCATCTTCACCCGCATTCGCGTATTTTGACTTCAAACCATCTGACCAGACTGCTGCCAGCCAGTTTTTTTCATCATTCTTTGCTATATAAAAATAATTTACATTGTAAGCCATTTCATTATCATAATAGTAAATAGGCCAACCTTGAACCGGAATGACATTACCATCTTCATCCACACTATCCGGAATTCCATCTTCATTCAAATCCCAGGGAAGCATAAGAATTTCGTCATTTGGATTTGCACCTTGCGGGTAAAGATCAAAGAAACAGAATTCTTCTAAAAATAAATCGAATGAAAATACTTTTGGATAAATATAATACGGGAAATAAATATCATCTCCACCATTAGGATCTTCACCATGTAATCCCATCGTTCCCTCAAAACAGATATTATTGTTATCTTCAGTGAAAATTGCATTAAAATGGGTGCAATTATTAAAAGTAAAATAATAATCATGAGGATCATCCGGAAAAGGATTATCAACATAAATCTTATAATCTTCCGAATAATAATCGAAGCCATCTTCGCCATAATTCTCATTCAAAAAAACAAAAATCTCATCTTCTGTATTCCATCCCACAAAAGCGATCTTACCATCATCCGAAACTGCCATCGCTAAAAACGGTCTGATCCAGGGATCTTCATTATGCCATTGATCTAATAAAGGAATTGTTTGATATGTCCATTCGAGTTCAGATTCTGCATCCAAGTCTGCTGTTTCAAAATCAGCATAAGCGATTAAAATATTTCCGCATGGATTTCCTGACGGAGTATTAAACGCAGAATTATTTGCATAAACATAAACCCTCCTTTTATCAGGAACCGGAGAAGGACCGATCTGAACATAAGGCCAAATAAATTCATCATCCGGATTGATCAGGTCATACGGATTATCGATGAGAGTAAAAGTTTCTTTCCATATA
>DRTC01000192.1 GCA_011372345.1 Candidatus Cloacimonadota bacterium | reverse complement strand
ATGAATAAATTATCTCAAAAACAATAAATAATATTTGACACAAATTCCTGCTATAAAAGTTGTTGAGCAGTTTTATAAAGATTATTAAAAAAAGGAGATTGCGATGAGTAACAAGTTTGGTGTTGAACATACTAACTGTTGCTGTCGCTTTTCTATTCTTCTTAACATAAGTTTTTAAAAACCAATATCTTAATAACGCTTTTCATAGCAAAATCAAAGATAAATTAAGAAAAATTTGAATTGGAATATTTTTATATTCTGATCAAATTCTATAAAAAATAGGAGTTTTTTATGTATAGAACAATTGATCCAAAAGAAAAAATATGCGATATGGAAAATAGGATCAGAAAATATTGGGAAGAGCATCAAGTCGATAAAAAAAGCGAATCATTCCGGGAAGGAGCAAAAAGATTCGTTTTCTTTGAAGGACCTCCGACTGCCAACGGAATGCCGGGAATCCATCATGTTATCGCGCGTACTTTGAAAGACACTGTTTGCCGCTATAAGACGATGAAAGGTTTCCAGGTAAAGAGAAAAGCAGGTTGGGATACACATGGCTTACCGGTCGAGATCGAAGTCGAAAAACAACTCGGTCTTTCAGATAAAAAAGAGATCGAAGAATACGGTCTGGAAAAATTCAATGATAAGTGTAAACATTCTGTCTTTTCTTATGAAAAAGAATGGCGGGAAATGACGAAAGCAATGGGTTATTGGGTAGATTTGGAACACCCATACATAACACTTGAAAATGATTATATCGAAACCGTCTGGTGGATCCTTAATGATTTTTACAAAAAAGGATTGATCTAC
Organism: Candidatus Cloacimonadota bacterium; assembly: GCA_011372345.1. Classification (NCBI taxonomy): domain Bacteria; kingdom Pseudomonadati; phylum Candidatus Cloacimonadota; species Candidatus Cloacimonadota bacterium. The sequence continues at coordinate 885 of DRTC01000192.1, read as the reverse complement.
AAAGGTCATAAGATCGTTCCTTATTGTCCGAGTTGCGGTACTCCTCTTTCCAGCCATGAAGTTGCTCAAGGATATGAAGAAACAGAAGATCCCTCGGTTTTTGTTGGTTTTAAGGCAAAGGATGAAAAAGATACCTATTATCTCGCCTGGACAACAACACCCTGGACTTTGATCTCGAATGTTGCTCTTGTTGTTCATCCTGATGAAAAATATGTGAAGATCAAGTTGGGAGAAGAATATCTCATTCTCGCCAAAGCCAGGTTGGAAGTGATCATAGAGAAATATGAAATTGTGGAAGAATATCCGGGTAAAGATTTAGAATTCAAAGAATACGAGCAGCTCTTCCCATTCGTAGTTCCTGAAAAGAAAGCATTTTATATCGCAATTGCCGATTATGTTACCATGGATGACGGAACCGGGATCGTTCATACTGCTCCAGCATTCGGTCAGGACGATTATAATTTGGGAAAGCAATATAATTTACCATTTATCCAACCTGTTGACGGAGCCGGAAAATTCACATCTGAAGTAACGGATTGGGCTGGAGAATTCGTCAAAGATGCTGATAAAGGAATCATTCGCAACCTGAAAGAACGAGGTTTGTTATATAAAAGAAAACAGATCACTCACAGCTATCCGTTCTGCTGGCGCTGTAAGAGTCCACTCATTTATTATGCTCGTAGCAGTTGGTATATCAAAACCACCGAATATAAGAAACAGTTACTGGATAATAACCGGAAAATTGCCTGGTATCCTCCTTTTGTGGGAGAGAAGAGATTCGGTGAATGGTTAGAAAATAATGTTGATTGGGCAATTTCCCGTGATAGATTCTGGGGAACTCCGCTCAATATCTGGGTTTGTGAAAATTGCGGAGAAATGGAAAGT
>DRTC01000191.1 GCA_011372345.1 Candidatus Cloacimonadota bacterium | reverse complement strand
TTCGGAAAGTGTCTTTTTACAGGAACAAATCTTGCATAAAGAAAAATCTATTATATATTATAAAATAAAATTTTAGGAGAAGGAATTTGAAAAAGATTCTTGTGAGTACACTGTTACTGATATTATCACTAACACTTCTTGCTCAAGATGAAGTAGTAACTGCAAAAATTGTTAATTCCCAAATTGAAGTAACTTACACTATTCAAAAGGGAATGCATCAAACCCTGCAGAAAGAATATTTCTATATTGAAACTGATGAAATCGAAGGGATTACATTTGAACCGACAATTTATCCTGATGGAAAAAAAGACAAAGATGGTCACATTGAATATTACGATGAAGTAACTTTGATAAAAAAGTTTACAATAGCAGACAACTTTAAAGGTGAAGCAAAAATAAAAGTTTATGCAGGCTATCAACTTTGTTATGATGCTGGATCATGTTTGTTTCCTGAAGAAGTAGAATTTGAACTTCCGATCTCTGACAATGTTCAAGTTTCTCAAGAATCTATAGAGAAAACTTCATCACAAAAGTCAGCATCTGATAGTAACTTCAATGAATTGAAATCTTTGTTAGATGATTTTACTATAATTGGAAAATCAGCTGGTTATCAAAAACCAAAAGATTTTATCGTTTTTCTGGATGAATCTCAAAATTCAAGTGGTGTAAATTCAAATCCTTTTGCAGATAAAAGTATCTGGCTGGTCATTATTTTGATATTAGTAGGAGGAATTGCTCTCAATTTAACTCCCTGCGTACTTCCAATGATGCCTATAACCATTGCAGTTCTGGGAGCAGGGACTCAATCGGAATCAAAAGCTCGGGGATTCCTTGTCGGTAGTTTTTATGGACTTGGGATGGCATTGGCTTATGGTTTACTGGGAATAATTGTTATCCTCACAGGTTCGCAATTTGGGACTTTGAATTCATCACCCTGGTTCAATTTAATAATTGCAATTGTTTTTATTCTTCTTGCCTTAGCAATGTTCGATATAATTGCCATTGATTTTACAAAATTTCAGAAAGGAGCTAGTCAAGGAAAAAACAGAGGAAAATTTATAACGGTTTTTATCATGGGAATTATTGCCGCAATTCTTGCCGGAGCTTGTGTTGCTCCAGTTTTGATCGCTGTGATTCTATATTCTACATCTTTATATACCAGCGGTAATCCTGCAGGATTATTATTACCATTCTTGCTTGGTGTTGGCATGGCAATTCCCTGGCCCTTTGCCGGTGCAGGTCTTTCTGTTCTTCCAAAACCTGGAAACTGGATGAAATGGATAAAAATCATTTTCGGGATTATAATACTGATCATTGCTCTTTATTATGGATATCTCGGAGTTGAATTATTATCAAGCAAACCTGCAGATCTTGACAAGGTAGAACTAACTCATGGATCCTCCAATCTTCCCTGGTTGCATTCTTTCAAAGAAGCAATTGAAAAATCAAAAGCTGAAAATAAACCGATCTTCATCGATTTCTGGGCAACATGGTGTAAGAACTGTCTGGTAATGGATGCTACAACTTTCAAAGATGAAGCTGTCGAGAAAAAGTTAAAAACCGATTATATCCTCCTGAAATATCAAGCTGAAAAACCAAAAGAACATCCGACAAAAGAAATCCTTGATTATTTCAAATCACTCGGTTTACCTACTTATATTGTTATGGAACCGAAATAAGAACTTTGCGAAAATTCTCTTGAAGAAATTCTCGCTAAATTTTTGTAGAAAAGTAATAAAAGGAAAATATGAAAAAAAAACTTTTTGGAATTCTTTTCATTTTGATTCTATTGTTTTCTGCCTGCGATAGATTCAAACATGTTTTTGAACAAATAATTAATCCTCCAACAGCCTTTTTTAATATTGCTGATTCTATTGGATTTGCACCTTTAGAAGTAACTTTTATTGATCAATCTACTGAAGGATCTAACTCTATTACAAACTGGTTTTGGGATTTTGGTGATGGTTGCGATACAACATATACTTCATATATCGACACAATCAGGCATACATATTCTGATTCTGGACATTTCTCGGTTTCTCTAAAAGTCTCTTCCGGTAATGAGGATGACACATTCAATAAACAAGACTGTATAATAACATCTTTAAAACTTCCTGAAGCAGAATTTTCAGCAAATCCTCAAACTGGTAACCAACCTTTGGAAGTTATATTTAGTGACGAATCTTTACTTGGAACTTATCCAATTACATACTGGGAATGGAATTTTGGTGATAACATTGATTCAACTTATACTTCTTATCTTGAAACTATAAAACATACTTATGCTGATACGGGGCATTACACAGTAAGTTTGAAAGTTTCAATGGGTGAAGAGAGTAATACAGAGATAAAAACGAATTATATTACTGTATTAGAATATGGAGAAGATATTCCTCCTACAGCTGGATTTATCGCAAATCCAACTACAGGTTATGCACCTTTAACTGTTACTTTTACTGATAATTCATTACAGGGAACATATCCAATCACAAATTGGGAATGGGATTTTGATAATAATGGAATATTAGATGCTTTTGGAGAAGGTCCACATGAATTTACCTATCCTGATTCCGGATCATATTCTGTAAAGTTATCAGTTTCGGACAGTAATCTTAACGATGACATTGTTGAGATAGATTTAATCGATGTTGATGCATTACCTCCGGAAGCACAGTTTTCATTTTCTCCTCAAACCGGCTATTTCCCTCTTGATGTCAGTTTTACAGATGAATCGATTCAAGGAACTTATCCGATTATTAGCTGGGAATGGGATTTTGAAAATGATGGAACCATTGATTCTTATGAACAAAATCCTACATTCATTTATGATAATGTCGGGAATTATTCTATTACATTAAATGTTTCTGATGGAAGTTTAAACACTAGTATAACGAAATCAATCGAAGTACTGGGTCAAAATGTCCTCATCGAACTTTTTACAGGTAACTGGTGCGTGAACTGTCCAGTAGCCGAAGCAGCTCTTCACCATTTAAAAAGTATTTATGGAAACCGGTTATCTTATGTTGAATATCATTT
>DRTC01000190.1 GCA_011372345.1 Candidatus Cloacimonadota bacterium | reverse complement strand
TTTCAAATGTATCTACCAATATTCTCAACCTTTCACACCCATTGTGTTAATTAGCCGAAGTAATCGCTTGGGACAGTCTCAATGAAACCTTCAAACCTCTGTATAGTGAAGATTTAGGAAGACCGGCAAAAGCGGTAAGACTAATGGTTGATAAGTTTATTATAACTTTATAGTAATTAGATGATTGGACTTTTCGGTAAATCTCGGGGAGTCCGATTTTTTTGATTTGATAGCTCAATCAAATCAATTACTAATTTTCCTGCAAGATTCGATATTCAGTTTTAACTGAATCCGGATTAGTTCTCTAATCAGTAGCTGAAATTGCTTCCTACTGTTAAAATCTCATTTTCAATATTTTTTTCAGATTAATTCTTATCCTTTCAAAAAAGGATAAGAAGATTTATCATGTATGAACTGGCATGCATGTTATCTACTCATAGTTTTTCACACCAACAGTACCCTTTCCGGTACAACCTGTACCATTCATATAGCACATTTTTCCGATAAAGTAAAATTTAAATATCTTATTTTTCCCCAAAAAATAAATTTTTAACATCATAACTTCTTAACTCATAAAGAAATATAAAAATTTGTAAAAATCAGATTTTGTTCTGGTACGATGTATGTATTAGCAAATTCTGAAATTTAAGGAGGAATGATGAAAAAAATAACATTTATCATTTTAGTAATTTTCTTGAAACTATCGATCTCTGCTTTTGATTTTACGGACTACAATGTGGAAAACGGGATCTTGCAAAGCGACAATGTTTATGATGTCTTTTTCTATGATACTGCACAAGACAACATCAGTGATGAATGGAGAAATGATATTTCAAAAAGTTGGTACCAGGAACCGTCCAATCCGTCGGATGATTTTACCGGTACGGAACTGGATGCTAATCGCTGGCAGCAAATTCCAAGTGTTGGAAGTCCGGTTTATGATGATTGGGTTGATCTTTCAGGAAGTGTATATCCAACTACTAATAAAGGTAAAGGGATTTATTCATTAAATAAATGGGAACTTTCCGGAACCTTTGTCATTCAGATTAGTTTCAAGGATTTTGTCTGCGACGATGACGGTGAATTGAGGTTTGCAATCGTAAATGTGAACGATCATGATCAGCAATATTCCGTTGCCCGAAGGAAAAAAGCCGACGGAACCGATGTTTATATCAATAATGAAACAGGTTATGAAATTCCAACCGATGATACGGAAGGAAAACTTCAAATAATTAGATATAATTCATTTTGCTCTGTTTCTTATTGTGAATGGGACGAAGAAAATGGCTGGATTTGGAATCAAATCGGGGAAGTAACGGATTTTGGAGATTTTGATGTTTTCCCGATGATATATCATTATGGTGAATATCCGAACGATATCGAAGTAAAGATCGATGATTTTATATTAGGATCAGGAACAAGCACTTTTGGGAATTATGGAAGTGTCGTCAGAGGAACGACAAATAATTTTCCCGAACAGGCAATACTCGTGGCAACCGATAAAGGTTTGGATATCATCGATGCTTCCGATAATGAACTCTGGATGAGATTTAAAAGTTTCGATCACGAACGAGATCCGGGAAATAAGCAGAACATGGTCGCGGATACTTTACACACGATCTATGCTTTAGATGGAAGGATCTATTGCGGAGCTTACAGTGGATATATGCTCGGTGTGGGAGTGATCGATTTTGTTCTGGACAAATCCTGGTTTTACGATGCCCATGAAAGTCCTGCTCCTCATGGAACAGGTTGGGATTGTTTTGCCGATATTTCCCAGAGAAACAAACATCGCGGCTGGACGGATTATGAAAGAACTTATGTTCAATTATTAAGTACAACCGTGTATGATCTTCAAGCAAAAGTTATCGATAACGGCAGAGAAGAAAAAACTTATCTCGCAATAGCGAATGGTCTGGATTCTTCAGGCTACGGAGCTGTCACAGTTGTAAATTTGGAAGATAATACTAAAAGTTATGATATTATCACTCAAGACAGACCGGTAAAAAATGTATTGTTCTCGAATGATGATGAATTATTTTATCTCGATTTGTACCAAGTCTTCAAAGATAGTTCCGATTTCCTTAATGAAGGTGAATTTGATTCTGATGAAGATTCCGGTTATTCGTGGTCTGAGAATGCCGAACCTTCGGATATGGTGATAACGAACAATTTCTTATATCTTTCCGATCAGGATGTAAATTATAACGGAGATAGAGGCTCCGCTGATAAATATGATAAAAACACTGTTTATCACACTGGAATCAAATACACAACCGGTGGATATCCAACGATCAGATTATGGGGTTCCGCTGCTTGCTCTGCTCTGGAAACAGACGATAATGCTCTCTGGGTTGCCGTAAATCATAATGAACAGGGAAGAATTTATATCATTGGTGCGGAAAGTCCAAGACAGGATAGTATTCGTGGAGAATTCAATATTCCTTCACCTTTGAATTCAGGAAATATATCTTCTCTTTCTTTTGGAGAAGCATCCGAATTTGCCGAGAATCTAATTGTCGGATATGATAATTCGGGAGTTACCAGACTGTTTGGCTCTGAAAATTCTTTAAGTTTGAATAACCTTTCTGAAGGTGAAATACAGCATAATTTTTCGGATTTACCTGGTTTTCGAGGAGATCCTTTCACCTATTTTTTTGAAAATGTCAGTATTACTATCGATCCTCATGATTATTCCGGGTGGGATAATTATGGTAATGTCCTCATCGATCTATCTTTAGAAGATCCTGTATGTCCTCATCCCGAACATACATTAGATGCCTGGTTTAATATTAAACCGGATATTAGTTTCGCTGCTTTTCCCTGCAATGTAAATTTTGAGTTTACTTCTCCAATTCCTGCCGGTAATGATAATCTGCAACTTTGGAACATCCCGGAAGGCGGACAAGAATGGATTCCTGATTATCTTGATGAAGAGGTTTCTGTTAATTCCTGGTATTTCACTTCTTCTCCTTATTCTGTAAATTATACTACCGAACATTTTTCTCCTTGGGCAATGAATAACGGCGGTGGAGGAGCGCTATCTTATCCACCGCTAATGCCTGAAAATCTGACGATAACCAAAAATGAAGAAAATGTGATCTTGAACTGGGATGAAGTTACGCTCGATACCGGAGGTTATACGATCAGCGGAGTTACATATAATATCTATTCCACAAATGATCCGTATGCTGAATGGATTTTAGAGGATTCTGGTATTGCAGAAACAACTTGGTCAAACATGGTATCGGAAGTAAAAAAATTCTATAAGATCACTGCGTATCATATTCCTTAGGTGGAGTAATTGTTCACGATTCATACTCTCATAAATTAGAGTCAATGAATACGGAAGAACAATCCTCCACCGAAATATAAATAACCTCAATCCTGACGGTAATTACTTGCCCCCTTGATAATAACCGTTGAGATGATTGAGGTTTTTTTGTTATCTGATTTTCAAGTATGACCTTTAAAAAAACCCACTTGACTTTTTTACTATTCTTTCCTTTGTTGCTTAATTAAAACAAAGGAAATGAAATGAAGAAATTTTTTCTGCTGTTTTTTCCCCTGATCGCAATTTCCATCTTTGGTGCAAACTCTGTAATCGATAGTCTGGAAACGGCTTTATCAAATGCTAAAGGTAAAGAAAAAGTTCAAATTTTAATTGAATTGGCTGATAAAAACATTGATATATCAGTTAAAAAAAGTTTCGATTATGCTGATCAGGCTCTGGAGTTATGCGAGAAATATAATATTATTTCTGAAAAACCTGCTGTATATTATTTTTATGCAACTTATTATAAACATCAGAACGATTATACAAAAGCTCTGGAATATCTTGAGAAAGCAATGAAATATGCCCGGGAAATTGGTGATAAAAGCATTATTTCGAAAATTTTAAATGGATTCGGTTCAATTTATTACGCTCAAACAGATTATCAAAAAGCTCTCAAATATTATTTTGAATCTATCGAGACCGGAAAAGGAATCAATGATGAAATCCTGACGCTACCGCTGATGAATACCGGGCAAATATATTACTATTGGGGTGAATATAAAAAATCTTTAGAGTATTTTCAAAGAGCATTGGAATACAGTGAAAATTTCTCAAATCAAGAAGACATTGCTCATGCCATGATCGGGATTGGAAAGATTTACCGAAAGTGGGAAAAAATTGAAGAAGCGAGAGAAAATCTTTTAAAGGCATTGATAATATACCAGGAAATTGGCAATAAAATGGGTGAAGCCGTTGTCCTGAACTGGATTGGAATGTTGTTTAAGGATGAAAAAAACTATAAAAAATCTATTGAATATCAGGAAAAATCTTTAAAAATAAAAGAAAAACTGAACAATAAAAAGGGAATTGCTGCTTCCTTAAACGGATTAGGAATTTCTTATAAAAAATTAGGTGATTTTGAGAAAGCACTCCAATATTATCAAAAAGCATTAGAAATACAACTCGAGATAAAAGATAAAATAGGAGCAGCAGCAACTTTAAGCAATATTGGACTGGTTCATTCTGAAATGAAAAATTATGATAAAGCATTAAAATACCTTGAGGAAAGCAATAAATTAGCAGAGAAAATTAAATATAAACAGCTACTGATCAATAATTACAGCTCGATCTCTGATGTTTATTCCGAAACAGAAAACTATCGAAAAGCACTACTTTTTATGGAAAAACACATGTCACTGAAAGACTCTGTTTTCAGCGAAGAAAAACATCAGCAATTTGCTGATATGAGAACCAAATACGAAACCGAAAAAAAAGAGCAGGAAAATGTCATCCTCAGGCAGAAAAATGAATTCAACGAACTGGCTATTTCACGCCAGAAATCTTTGAGGAATTTTTTGATCATCATTTCTTTGATCATCCTCATTTCGATGGTTCTTGTTTATAAGCAATATCGTTTGAAGAAAAAAACCTTATCGGACTTGGAGAAAGCAGACCGGATCATTCGCAAACAAAAAGATGAACTTGAGATCATGAATAAAACCAGAGATCGATTTTTCTCGATTATCTCACACGATCTGAAAAATTCTTTTACATCATTGAGGATGGGAACAAAACTTCTTTCCAACATTGAAGAAATGGACAAAAAAGAGATCAAAATGGTTTCCAAAGAATTGGAAGATTCTGTTGAAAATCTATATAAATTACTGGAAAATCTGCTGGAATGGTCGAGAATACAAATCGGTAGAATTCATTATGAACCGCAGGAATTTGATATTTTTGAAATAATGCAGGATGTTCTGAAAGTGTTGAATTCCAAATCAGCTCAAAAAGAAATTCTCCTGATCTCCAAAATAAAAGAAAATACGAGAGTTTTTGCAGATAAAAATATGATCTATTCAGTTCTGCAGAATTTGATTACGAATTCAATCAAATTTACGGAAAAAAATGGTGAGATAAAAATACGACAAAAAGAAATAGGTGACAAATTGGAAATCTCGATTTGTGATAACGGAGTTGGAATGTCCGAAATTCAAATATCGAAGATCTTTCAAATCGATGAAGTAATCTCTACTCCCGGTACGAATAACGAAAAAGGGACAGGACTCGGTTTGATCCTTTGCAAAGAATTTATCGAGAAAAATGACGGTGAGATTCGAATAGAAAGTGAATTGGGAACAGGTACGGAAGTTTGTTTTAGTTTGCCTTCAAAACCTTTAAGT
>DRTC01000189.1 GCA_011372345.1 Candidatus Cloacimonadota bacterium | reverse complement strand
TAAAAAAAAATCTTTGCGTTCTTCGCGCCTTTGCGGTGATTAAAAGGAAAAAATATGAAACCAACAAAACTAATCGAAAACCTGGGATGGCTCCGAAAAGATATCATCGGACGCAACAAATTATTCCAGACACCTTTCGGAAAGAAACCGCTTGTTTATGCGGACTATACAGCCAGCGGCAGATGTTTGTATTCCATTGAAAACTTTTTACTGCACATCATGCAGTTTTACGCCAACACGCACACGGAAGACGATTTTACCGGCAAAACAATGACGACTCTCCTGCACGATGCGGAGATAATCATCAAAAAAATGGTCAACGCGGGAGAAACCGGAAAAGTAATTTTCACAGAATCAGGAACAACGGGTGGAATAACCAGGTTACAACAGATTCTCGGTGTTTATTGGCCTCCTGCAACCAGAAAGCGAATTAACGAGTTCCTGAAAAGTTGTGCTGATCGATATCCGGAAAGAACCAAATGTAGAACTGAATTACAGGATTATATTCATGATAACAAACCGATTGTTTTTGTAGGACCTTATGAACATCATTCCAACGAAATTATGTGGCGGCAGACTCTCTGCGATGTGGTTCAGATTCCATTGAATGATGAAGGTGAAATCTGTTTGATTGAATTGGAAAAAGCTGTTTCCAATAAAAAGTATGATGGTCGTCCTAAAATTGGTTCTTTTTCTGCTGCGTCCAATGTTTCGGGTATAAAGACACCTGTTTATAAAGTTGCGAAGATTTTGCACAGACACAATGCCCTTGCCTGTTTCGATTTTGCTGCCTGTGCACCTTATGTGGAAATAAATATGAACAAAGACGAGGAAAGTTACTTCGATGCGATTTTCCTTTCTCCACACAAATTTCTGGGTGGACCTGGAACTGCCGGTCTGCTGATCATCAATGAAAATATCTATCCAAAAGAACTTCCTCCCTGCGTCGCTGCTGGGGGAACAGTTGATTATGTCTCACTTTATCGTGAAAAATATATCGACAATATCGAAACAAGAGAAAAACCCGGAACTCCTGCCATATTGCAGGATATCAAGATTGCTCTGACTTTCCAAATCAAAGAAAAAGTAGGAATCGAAAATATCGAAACAATCGAACGATATTGGCTGGAAAAATTCTATTCCCGTTTTTTGAAAAACAAAAAAATCGTCTTTTACGGACCAACAGATATCGATAAAAAAGTGAATATCATTCCCTTCAACATCAAACATAAAGACCGTATCCTTCATCCTAAATTCGTAACTAAACTAATGAATGACCTTTTTGGAATACAAACGCGAGCCGGTTGTTCATGTGCTGGACCTTACGGACACAGACTGCTCGACATAAGTGATGAAATTTCCAAATACTATCAATGCCTGATCGGTGTTGATAAGTATTCCGGATTAAAACCGGGTTGGATTCGTTTCAATCTGCATTATGCACTTTCTCCGGAAGAATATGAATATATCGTCGAAGTGTTGGATTTCATCATTGAAAACGGACACTTATTCATTCCGTTTTATGAATTTGATTTCAGAACCGGTGATTGGTATCATATCGAGAACAGAATTACGGAAATGCCGATTGATCTGGATATTGAAGAACTTTTAAACAAAGAAAGATTTGAACTTGAATATACAAAAAATGTGAAAGAGATTTTTAAGAAGAATTTAAGCGAAGCAAAAGAAATAGTAAAAGAACTGAAAGAATCCGATAACTTCGGGAAATTTGAAGAGAATCTGGAGCGATTGATGTTTTTTTATGTAGTAAATTATGTTGGGAAGGATGTTGTGACTTGTAAACTTAAAATAGGATGAAATGAGAGAAGAACACACCTCCCGGCTAAAGCCGTACTCCTCTCAAGAGGAGATTTTCATATGATTCCCCTCTTGAGAGGGGTGCAACTTTAGTTGCGGTTTGTGTAAAAGATCGATATGAAAAAATCAAAATTCCTAGAATACAATCCCAAATTAAAAGAAAAAGCCAGAGAATTAAGAAACAACTCAACTTTATCCGAAGTTCTTTTTTGGAAAGAAATAAAGAATAAGAAGTTAAGATATGATTTTCATCGTCAAAAACCGATAGATAATTACATCGTCGATTTTTTCTGCCCAAAGTTGATGTTAGCGATAGAAATTGATGGTGCGAGTCATAACGACAAAGTTGAATATGATAAAGAAAGACAGGAAAAACTGGAAAGTTTGGGAGTACGATTTATTCGATTTAAGGATGAGGATGTGAAGAATAATTTGGAAGGATGTCTGGATATTTTGAAAGATTGGATTGAAGATAACACACCTCCCGGCTAAAGCCGTACTCCTCTCAAGAGGAGATTTTAAGGTGATTCCCCTCTTGAGAGGGGTGCAACTTCAGTTGCGGGGTGTGTAAAAAGAGGTTATAAATGTTAAAAATCAAAAAAGCACTGTTAAGCGTTTCCGATAAAAC
>DRTC01000188.1 GCA_011372345.1 Candidatus Cloacimonadota bacterium | reverse complement strand
ATGATGAATTTAAGAATCTTAAAGGACTTTATAAAAAGAATGTATTTCATAATCTTTCCTTTAACTTTGGAATTATTAGAACTTTTTTTCCTAAGAAGATAGTCGATGGAAAGATTAAAAACTTAAACGATGATTTTCTTAAGATAACAACAAAAATATTAAAAAGTCAGAACATTAACAAATCATTTATCTATCATCAAATTTCTAATCGGTTAGCCGAAAATCATCGTATTGAAAAATCGGACACTCAAAAATATCTGAAAGAAAAAAGACAATTTGATTATTTAAAAGCAATGATATTTCTGAAATTTTTATACGAACTTAATTTAATAGAAAAAAATGAAGGAAAATTGGAGGTAAAAATGGAAAACAAGTATGAAGACTATTTCCAGAAGCATCCTGATTTTTATGATGCAGATTGGAAGAAAGCAGTCTTTTTAACTGGTGTTTTAGCTCAAAATGTAATGGACATTCAATTACGGTTAAGAGGTGCTAAACCTTTCAGAAGCAGACTTAATGGATTGAAATTAGACCATAAGGCAATTAAAAGATTGCTGCCGGAATCCATTGAGAAATTGGAACAATACAAAGAAAACTACTATCGTGAATTGGAAGAGGTAATCGCTTTATTAATGGAATCCGGTGAGCCGGAATTAAAAACCCAAAGCGTAGATGAAATCAGCTTCTACTTTGCTATGGGTATGAATCTGAACAAAAAGTTTAAAACCAAAAAAGATATAGAAGGAGAACACAATGAGCGAAATAATTAAAAACCGCAGTGAGTTACTATTTTGTTATGATGTAACCGACGCAAATCCGAACGGTGATCCGTTGGATGAGAACAAACCAAGAATAGACGAAGAAACAAATGTTAATTTTGTAACAGATGTCCGTTTGAAGCGAACCATCCGAGATTATTTATACGAACACAAAGGTTATAATGGAACAGAAGGAAATGATATTTTTGTTCGTGAAATTAAAGATGATGATGAATATGTAAAAGACATAAAACATAGAGTCATAGACTTTATAAAAACTAATGATACAATTAAAGATAAAGATAAAAAATTGGTAGAGAAATTCCTAAATAATAAGGTTACAAAAAAAGAAGCTCAACTTATTACTAAGATTGCTGGTGATAATATTTTAATGGAAAATATAGACACAAGGTTATTTGGGGCTACTTATGCAGTAGAATATCCAGCATCAAAGATTGAAGAGAAGAATAATAAAGGTTTTAAAAGCTCTATAACCTATACAGGTCCTGTTCAGTTCAAAATAGGAAGATCATTACATAAAGTAGAAATCAAACCTGTTGGACACTCTTTTACGATGTCATCTGGTGATGAGAAAAAACAAGGTTCACTTGCACCAGAATATATTCTTCCATATTCCTTCATTGCTTTTCATGGAATTATAAATCAAAATGCAGCCAAGCATACAAGAATGACTGAGGATGACGCAAAACTGCTTTTGGAAGGAATGTGGCATGGCACCAAAAATCTGATAAGTCGCAGTAAATTTGGACAACAACCGCGTTTACTGATAAAGATCAATTACAAAACACCCAACTTTTTCATTGGTGATCTGGATAAAAAAATCAAGCTAACAGATTTTGATAATGAATTGAAGATCCGCAGTATCAAAGATTTCAAAATCGATTTATCTGATTTGCTTGCTTCAATTGAAGATAATAAACAGCATATTGAATCGGTTGAATATTTCGTTGATAGTGGCCTGAAAATTGTTATACCGTCAGATTGGAAAAAACTTGAATTGTAGGGGAAATTATGGATTTTGTGGTATTTGACGTTTGGGCAGATTATGCTCAATTCAAAAAACCATTTACAACAATGTCTCCACAGACTTTTAGTATTCCCACCGGAACAGCTATTATTGGTTTGATTTCTGCGATCGTCGGACTGGATAAAAACGAATATTGGAGTTATTTTCCAGAAAATTCTTTTCAAATGGCTGTAGGTGTGCGTGAAGTGATAAAAAAAGTTGTCATACCGATCAATACTCTAAAGACGACCAGTCTAAAGCATTTTTATCGTTTTGAACAACACAAACAAACAACAATGGAGTTTATCAAGGACGGTAAATTCAGAGTGTGGTTTGCCTGGAATGATGAAGCCAATTTTTCACAATTACTTGAAAACTTGAGAAATCACGAATCATATTATACTGCCTCTTTAGGATTGGCATGGAATATTGCAGATTTTAAATATGTCGGATTATTTGAAGGCAGGAGCTTTGAAACTGATGATGACTTCATCGATATTAGTTCCACAATTCCAAAACGTTTGATTGGAGATGATGAAGAAATTGATTTTGAGAATAGAAAAATATTTATCAATAATATTCCCGTTCGCATGAAATCAGACAATAGTAGAATAGTGGAGCATTATGATGAATATCTATTTGATAGCGAGGGTAAAAATATTCGTGCAAAAATAGGAAATGTCTTAGAAGTAGGAGGTGAATATATCATTCCATTATAAACTAAAATCTCATCCCGACAGACTGCTGAAGGATCACTTATTGGGTGTCCATCAGAAAGCATTAAGTTTGTTTGATAAGCTGAAGTTTGAGTTTCCTCTTTTTAAAAGGGAAGATTTGAGAAAAGTAATTTCGATTGCATCTCTTTTTCATGACTTTGGAAAAGCGACTTCTTTTTTTCAAAATTATATTCAGAATCCGCAAGAAGAATCGACAGAAGATGAACGAAGAAAGAGAAGACACGGATTGATTTCTGCTTTACTCACTTTTGGAATTTTAAAAGAGCATTTTGAAGATGATTTAGTTTTACCAATCTTTGGATTTATCATCGTTCGTCGTCATCATGGAAACTTAAAAGATTTTACGACAAATTTTATCTTTGATGAAAAAGATCTGAAAAATGTTCAATCTCAAGCTGATAATCTCGATTATGAAGAAATTATAAATATATCTTCAGGAATAGGTTTCGAGCAATTTATAAATCATGATTTCATTGATAATGTTATTGCCTACTTTAATCCTCGAACTCCCAGAGAATTAAAGAGATTATCACGTGGTTTTTCAATACAGCATTATTTTGTATTGAATCTCTTATATTCAATTCTGTTGCAAGCGGATAAAACAGATGCTATTTTGCATGATGAAAATATTAAAAAATCGCAATTACTCACTTCCTCAGATGTGCAAAAATTCAAAAATCAATTGAGTAATGATCATTCTAACCAAATCGACTTAATCCGAGAAAAAGCGTTTACCAAAGTGGAAAAAAAGATCGAAAGCTTAACGAATAAAGACAGGATTCTATCAATCAACATTCCTACTGGTTCGGGCAAAACGATAACCTCGCTTAATGCGGCATTGAAATTGTGCGAGAAGTTTAATCATTCACATATTGTATATTGCTTACCATTCACATCGGTGATAGATCAAAATTTCGAGGTGTTCGACAAAATCAGAATCTCTGCCAATTTGCCAGACGATTCGAGTATTTTGTTAAGGCATCATCATCTCACCGATATATTTTATCAAACTGTTTCAGAAGAAAATCTCAAACAGGAGTACACAATAAATAAAGCTCTGCATTTAATTGAAGGTTGGGAAAGCAGAATCACTGTAACCACGTTTGTGCAACTTATTTATTCTCTCATCTCTTACAGAAATTCATCCCTCAGAAAATTTAATCGTTTCAGTAATGCTGTGATCATATTAGATGAAATTCAATCAATTCCTCATGAATATTGGAGTTTGATAAAAGAAATATTATCTCAAACATCAATTTTTATGAACACGAGAATTATTTTAGTAACAGCGACGATGCCGTTGATATTCTCTGAAGAGAATAATGAAATAATTGAATTAGTTCAGGACAAACAAACAATCTTCAAAAGTCTCAATCGCATAGAATTGGATGTTACAAACTTGATAAATGAAAAAATGAACTGGGAAGAATTTTGTGATGCAGCTTTGAAGTTAGCGAATACAAATCCAAACTTAGATATTCTATTTGTAATGAATACCATTCGTTCTGCCAGGGAATTATTTGAATTTTTTCAAGAAAATAACCCTACTCAAAAATTAATTTATTTATCTTCCCACATCATACCGTCAGAACGTTTGAATCGTATAAATGAAATAAAGAAGCGAAAAGTAAACGAACCTGTTTTGGTTATATCCACCCAATTGATAGAAGCTGGTGTGGATATAGATTTAGATATTGTTGTTCGTGATTTTGCTCCATTAGACAGTATTTTTCAAACTTGTGGTCGATGCAATAGAGAAAATAGAAATGATAAAAAAGGCAGAGTTCTTTTGTATTCATTAAAAGATTCCAATGATTGGACGCCTTCGGGAATATATAAGAGTTTTCTAAAACAGAAAACGTTAAAAGTATTAACAAATAAAACCATCATTTCCGAATCAGAATTCTATCAACTTTCCAAAAATTACTTCTACGAAATACAAAAAGATAATTCTCAAACTAAATCAATAGAATTGTTAAATAAGATCAAAAAATTGAGTTACAAGAATGGAAACGAAAAAATTGAGCTTAAATTGATTGATAATGATTATTCATCATCGATTTTTGTAGAGCTGAATGAAACCGCACAAGATCTATGGGAAAATTATATTACAGCGCAAGAAATGGAAAATGGTTTTACTAAACTTGCAGCTTTGAAACAGGCAAGAAGGAAGCTCTCCGAATTTATCATTAACATCCCCCAAAAATGTCTTCCTCCTGATCATGATTCAGGAATATATCATCTTAGAAATGAGCGTGTATCAGAATTTTATGATGAAGAAACCGGCTTTAAAATCGATAAAGTGCTTCCTCCTGAAAAGAGTGTTGAAATAATATAACAATCGTGTACCTTCCCCTAATGATGTTCCGTGTATCTTTTAAATTTAAAAACCTTATGTGTAAGAAAACCCGTAGATACTCACGCCAAAAAAACGAATAAATCTAAAGTTGAGAAACAAATATGTCCAAAATTGTACGGTGAACTACATGTATATTAAACGAGATTCAGAAAAAATATTAAAGAAGTTGACTCTGCAATATCCTATTGTAATCATACTCGAATCACGGCAGTCTGGCAAAACAATAATATGTAAAGAGACATTTAAATAAAAAAATATGTCTATAGATATGAGAGAATTTTCAGAAAACGATACTCGAAATTTAATTTTAAATGGCGATATTATCATGAAATACAATGAGCAAGGAGTTAATTCACAATGCTATACACAGAAAAAGTCTTTCAGACTGTAAAGTCCGCAGGACTTTCTATGTAGTAACGATAGGTTTTAACCTGTCGGAAAGAGAGTCAACCATGAATGAAGAGAT
>DRTC01000187.1 GCA_011372345.1 Candidatus Cloacimonadota bacterium | reverse complement strand
GGATATAATTGGACACGAATAGATTCCGTATATAATGTTTTTGATATGACCCAATCGGAATATGATCCGGATGTTTATATTGCTTCGCGGATAAAAAAAGGAATATATATGTCATACGATGGAGCAGAAACCTGGTCGGAGAGCAATAATGGAATTGCAGAAGAAGATAGAATATTGATCGATAAAACTTACTTTCTTTCAGAAAATATTATGATAATTTCCGGTTTCAAATCTAATGATGGTGAGCATAATCAGACTTTTATTTATAGATCGGAAGATCAGGGAGGATCCTGGAATCTGATAATGGAGTCTGATTTAAATCTTGGTGAACCTATGATTTCCATTCAATCTTTATGCAAAGTAGATGACACATTTTATGCTGCTATGTTAAGCGGTGTTTTGATGAAAAGCGAAAATGAAGGTTTAACCTGGGAGAGTATATTTGAAATTGAGAACAGGAAGTTTTATCAATTGGAATACGATCAACAGAATTCAATATTTTTTATCAGAGCAGTAAATACAGAAGCTATCCCTGGAAAATATATTATCTATAGATCTTATGATTCTATTAACTGGGAAGAATGTTCAAATAATTTTCATGATGATTTTTCAACTATTCGTATTATATTAAATCCATCCGAACCGGGTGAAATTTATGCATCCGGTGTTAATAGAGATGGTATCAATCTTGAACATCCTCATTTTTATTTTTCAAATGACAGTGGTAATAATTGGCAACAAGTTTATTTAGATGGTTTTTCTCCAACCGACTATATAATTACAGCGAATATAATACAGGAAACTAATGAAATGTTGATTTGTCCGGGAGAATCTTCAATTTTTCGAAATGAACTTAATTTTGTGTCTGTTAATGATGAGACAGTTTCCAACATCACTCCAATAAATCTCTCCAATTTTCCCAATCCCTTCAATTCAGAAACAACAATTTCATTTTCTTTAGCCACAGAGTACAAGGAGAACTCAGAGATTTCAATTTATAACATTAAAGGGCAGAAGATAAAACAATTTTCAGATATCAGGAATCAAAATCCAATTATGTGGAATGCAACCGATGAGTATGGAAAAGCCGTTTCTAATGGAGTTTACTTTTATAGATTAAAGATAAATAATCAAAAATGTGTTGTCAGTAAGATGATATTATTACGATAGCACATAATTGCATTATGTGGATAGCGTATTCTTTTTGATCAACGCATCTAAAAGCTCTTTGGGAATGGTAGATTTTCCTGTTCTATCGGGTGGATATAAGTGAAGCAGTTCTTTTAGTTTATCAGCTTGTTCGGAATCATTCTTTAATGTTGCAGCTATTGTTTTCTTTTTAGGTGGAGCTGTTATCTTTAAATGATTATTCTCAATCTTGAATTTGAAATCAAAGGCTTCTCTAATGTCATCATCATTCTGATATAAAACAATTATCTGGTATTCGCAATCTTTCAATTTGATCTCATAATTTTCTGTTTCTTTGATTTTAATAGTTCCATGGTAATCTTTAAGATCAGCCATCGAGAAATATTTATACATTTTATGGAGAGTACTTTCTTCCAGGTTCTTCTTGAATCTGGTTAAGAATTTATACAGTACATTATTCAATTCCGGAGTTACTATCTTTTTAGTCCCTATCATTCCTAAATTCAAATATGTTATTGCTTTCAATTTATTGTTGATCCGGGAAATTCTCTGCCTGATGGCTACAGCTGAAACCTCCGCAATCTCTTCCATCTGCTGATAATTTCTATCGCAAATATTATATAAAACCAGGGTTCTCTGCTGTTCATCTGTTAAGCTTTCCAGCGCTTTTTTTAAAGGATGCATGCAGTTCCGTATCTATCTTGCTGTGTTCCAGGATCGTATCGATTATTAATTTTTCTTTATATCTTTCTTTAAGCTTCTTCTTCTTTTTGATATCCCTGAAATATTCATAACAAAAATTGCGTGAAGTAAGAGTGATCCACTTTTTTATGCCCCTGATATCGCCTTCAATTTTTTTTAATACAAATTTACCGGCAGTAATGGAAGCTATTTCTTTTGAAATATCTACATTTCCTGTTCTGTATAAGGCATATTTATAAGATATTTTCATTGCATCCTGATATGTAAAATCTTGGATATTTTTCATATCGAAACTCCTCATTACAGAAGTTCGACAACTCTTTCCTTAGTCAAGTATAAATTTTTTTCCGGTAACGGCGTCACACTTCGCACCTCCGCGTCATTCAACTGCAGCAAACAAAAAGGAGGTGCGAAATGAAAAAGCTGCTGCTGTTAGTACTGATTCTGTCGATCAGTCTGCTGAATGCTTTAAAACTGGGTGATTTCAGTGCGGAAAAACAGAATATCATCAAGGACTATCTAATCGACAGGATAGAACTGGATGCCGGTGAAACCATCGAAAGTGTGGAAGGTGAAAAATACAACATCATGGATTTTACTGATGATTATTGGATCGTAGTGGATAAGGATGGAAATATTCACCTGATCCCAATCGAATAATAATGGATGTAATAACCACCGATGCCTACATTATCCTATTTGAGAAAGATGTCATCAAAATCATTGCTATCGATGATGAAGCCAAATCTGCAAACAAACCTTCCACAGAAGAACATGATGTTACTATCGTAAATAAAATCCCGGAGAAAGATGTTACTATCGAAAACAAAGAGGAACCCGATCAATAGGTTCCCGGTAAAAACCGGTTTATATCGTCCCGCCTGTATGCAGCACCTTAACAGGCGGGTGATTCCTGTTTAGAGTTTATCCGGAAATTAAGGATTCGAGTTGTAAGGACAGCGTCAAACTATGTTTGACGAAAGACATCGTCTTAGCACAAGACGACGACTCGAAACTGCGTATTAATAACATTTTATTTCGACTCGTCGTTCCTTACGAGTCGAATGATCAAATTTTACGGATGAATTCAATTTAAAGCGTTCATTTAGAAATTATAGAAGTGCGGAATGAAGAAAAACAATTATGAGCAGATTCTTTGCTATTCATGTGCTATCAACATGAATTTCAGGCATGAAAAAGTAAATTGCAGTCCTGAAACTCACATTTTCGGAAATGAAAACACCAATTTCTGTCCCGAAACTCATATTTTCGGGAATGAAACCACCAATTGCAGTCCTGAAATTCCCAATTGCGGGAACGAAAAAGCCAATTGCAGTCCTGAAATTCCCAATTGCGGGAATGAAAACGCTAATTTCTGTCCGGATACTCACAATTTCGGGAATAAAAATGCCGATTTCTGTCCTGAAATTCACCTGCTCGTTCCAATGCTCCTGCGTTGGAATGCAGTGTTGGTCGCACATGCGTCATATTCGTTCCTACGCAGGAGCGCAGGAACAAGAATGTCATCCCTCTCTTTGAAGAGAGGGAACGAGGGTGAGTTAGAAAATGAATTATGCAGAATTTTTAATTAAACAAAACAAGAAATCCTCCTTCGCCAATCTCCTTCGTTAAAACTATGGAGATTAAAAAAACTATGGAGATTAAAAGGCTTCGGAGGATGCGGGAATAATCCCGAAAGGAGACAAAATGGAAGTAAATATCAGCAAATTTAAAGATAAGGAAGTACCGCCTTATGGGAAGAATTTCTACACCGTTGCCGGTGCGAACCTGGCGATCTTAAATATCGATGCTACAAATATCACGGAAATGACCGATGAAACCGCGGATATCGAGAAAAAACTGGATGATGTGGTAGCAGCAGAGAACGC
>DRTC01000186.1 GCA_011372345.1 Candidatus Cloacimonadota bacterium | reverse complement strand
TGTTTCAGGAGTATTAAATGAATTTTAAAGTTATATCTTTAACTGCCATTGTTTTTTTTATTATCACAAATCTTTATTCATTTGAAACCGAAAATTCCGAAGCAAACAGATCAAAAACAAAACAGATTTTCAATAAAATAGTTAAAGCAATCGGAAATGTCGATTCGATCCGGAATGTGCAGACAAAAGGTAAAACCTGGCAGCCGATCGAACAAGGATCTATGACTTTTGAAACTAATGTAACTGCAATATTTCCTGATAAATTCAAAGTAAAATTTTTAGACCAGGAATTCATTATCAGCGAGAATAAAGGATGGAGAAAATATCCCAAAGGTTATTTTGAAAATCTTCCTTCATCATTGATCCCTGAAATTATGGGAAATTTGAAAAGAAACCTTATCAACCTGCTGAAATTCCAAAATGAATATGAAATTATTTTCCTTAAAGAAAAAGAAGTTGATGGAAAATCTTATGATATTTTGCAGGTTAATAATGATGAAATCCAATTTAAATTGATCATCGATAAAGAGACAAACCTGCCGTTTCAGATGATCTATGAAAGCGATGAATATGAGAAACCGATATCGATCTACAGGATGATAAAAGAATATAAAGATTTTAACGGCATCAAATTCCCGATCCATACAATTTCTTATGATGAATCCGGGAATAAGATCAGTGAAATAAAAATTTCAGAAGTAAAATTTAATGTCGAGATAGATGAGGATGAATTTTAAATCATTCGACTCGTAAGGAACGACGAGTCGAAATAACTTCAATAACAGTTCTATATGTTTCGAGTAGTCGTCACTTTGTTCCTTACGACTCGAATAGTATGCGAATCTCACAAATAATAGAGTTCATAAAAAAAATTAGTGTAATTCGTGAAATTCGTGGATAATAATTTTTCTTAACAAAATCTTCGCAAAGTTCAGATCATTTATACCAATTCCAGTCTAGCTTCCTTTTCAATTCTTACAACTTCTTCAGAAGCAACATCCAGTTTAGCTGCAATCTCTTTAATTGCCTTTTTCTCTGATTCACTTAATTCATTATCTGACAATGCACAATAATAACAAAGTCGGACGAGATAATATCTTTTCTCCGGATTATTCTGATAAAACAGGTCTATTATCCTGATAATTTCGTTCAGATTTATTTTCTCATTTTCATAATCATGAAGAAGTTTATCGAACATATTTCCAATAATTTCTTTATCAGTATTTCCGAATTTTTCTGATAGACCTTCATATTCATAAGGTCGTTGTTCGAGTTGGAATATGAGATCATCGATAATCCTCTGCTTCTCTTCCGGTTTAACGATCTTATCTGCTTCTGCAATATGGATCAATAATGCCATACTGCTCGTTACAAGCGAAAATTCTTCAAATTCTTTTTTCTCCTGTTCGGTTTGCGGGATGTAAATTTTTGAAACATAAAATGAATCCAGCAGATGTTTTGGCTCTTGAAAATTGCTGGCAATTTTAATGCTATCCTTAATTTTAGATGACCATCTTGACATAACTTTCTCCTTGTTATTTCTTAATTTTCGAATTCTGTAAAACTGAGTTATTTTCGTAATAACTTTGTCATTACGAGTTCTCTCTTGCCGGCTTCTATCGAAGTAATCTCTTTCTTGTCATTAAGTTGAAGATGTAGATTGCTTCATTGGAGTTTTATATCAGAAACCTCGCAAAGACATTTTTTTGAATTCCACTGAAAAATACCCAATTATGCTGAACTCATAATTTATTTTTAACTAATCTTTTCTAAAATTCTGTTAACTACAGAATCAACATCCAATCTGCAATATTTGAAAACATCTTCAGATTTACCGGAAAGAGCATAATCCTCAACTCCGAATTTATAAAATTCACACGATAATCCGAGTTGCATCAATTTATCTGCAATCGAATTCCCAAGTCCGGTATTCACATTATGGTCTTCATAAGTAAAGATAATTCCGGTTTTTGCTGCTTTCTTTAAAGCTTCTTTATCGAGATTGAGCGGACAGGAAACATTCCAGACTTGTAGGGAAATTCCTAGATCGTATAATCTGTCTGCAATTTCGAGGGCACGATTTGTTAATGTTCCCATCACGAAAAGTGCTGCTTCTTTTCCCTTTCGCAAAAGGTCTGCTTTTCCGTATTCAAATTTGTAATTTTCATCAAAGAAGATATTTCCTTCTGTATCTTTGATTATTTCTAATTTACTTCTTCCCATCGGGATCAGGAAATTTCCATATTTTTTGGAAATATATCTGATGATCCGATCAGTCTGGTTTGGATCAGCAGGAATGATCGTCTTGAAATGATAAAGGCTCTTCATCACTCCCAGATAATCGATGCATTGATGAGTTTTGCCATCCTCTCCCACATCGAGTCCGACATGTGTTGTGATCACTTTCAGATTGGTGTTATTAATATCATTCAAGCGATGCTGGTTATAAGTTTCATCGACTCCAAAAACACCGAAATCAGCAAAGAAAATCTGGATATTTTCCTTTGACATAGCTCCCGCACAAACTGCAGTATGATGTTCCATAATTCCGCTCTCATAAAAATTTTCAGGTAGAATCTCTGCAAATTTATTGGTTTTTACACTTCCCTGCAAGTCACAATCAAAGACAGCAAGTGAATTTCTCATTTCTAATTTCTCATTTCTATTTACTAAATCTGCGATTGCATTTCCCCAGGCAGAACGGTTATCGGTTTTTTCTGTATAAATTATGGGATTTCCAATATTGAGATTAAAGTCTTTTTGTTGTGAAATTTTGTTATTATGATCAGCATTATGAGGTTTGAATTCTTCTCTCAACTTCTTATATTTGATAAGGTTATTTTCCAATCCGAGTTCCTTCAAAGCCAGATCGAGCTTTTCTGCGGAAATCGTCGAACCATGGTATTTCTCATCATTCTCCATAAAGGAAATACCTTTTCCCATAACAGTATGAGCTAAGATCAAAGTTGGATTCTCATTATTGACCGCATCAAAGATCGCATCCTGGATCTCCGTAAAATTATGACCATCGATCTCGATCACATCCCAACCATCGGAAATGTAATTTTCCAGAATATTCTGCGGCATAACCTTGTTTATATCACCACATATCTGAAGTTTATTGTAATCCACAAAAGCAGTGATATTATTCAAATTATATTTTTTTGCAAATCTGCGAGCTTCGCTGATCTGACCTTTCTGTTGTTCTCCGTCTCCCATCAAAACGAAAATATGATTCTTAATTTCCTGCTGACGACATCCGAGAGCAAAACCGACTCCTGCTGACAACCCCTGACCAAGATTCCCGCTTGCCCATTCGACTCCTGCAACATCAGGTTCTACATGACCTTCGTAAATGCTGCCAGCCAGTCGGAATTGGGAAATTGCATCATCAAGGGGAAAGAAATCCAGCAAACCAAGAGTTGCATAAACTGCCGGTGCAATGTGACCATGACTGATAATAACTCTATCCCGTTCTTCCCATTTTGGTTTTTTGGGATCGATATTAATTAAATGATAAAGAGTCAGCAGGAAATCGACTGTGGACATAGAACCACCCGGATGACCGGAATTGGCGAGAGTAGTCATTTTGAGGATCGCACCACGAGCGATATTTGCTTTTTCTTTGATTTTACTTAATTCTATTTGTGCTAACTTTTTTCTGTTTGGATTCATTTAATCTCCGGTTATATAACTCTCACTCTGTCCCTCTCTTTAGAAGAGAGGGATGACTACAGTCATCAGATGAGTTTGAATTTCTTCTTGTTATTATTGTGTTCTTTCTCTTTTAAGAGAAGGATAGCAGAATGAGTTTATTTAGAATGATTCATTTCCTTTTCAAATGACTAATTATCTGCTCCACTTCTTTCTTATCATCAGAATAAGTGAACGCACCGAGAATATTATGAGCGTTTCCTTTATCAACTACTTTCGGATAAACTATCCTGACCACATCGATCTTTTCATCAGCAAAGGAAAAAGCACCTACAAGCTGAATGAGTTGATCACAGGTAAAGTGTTTACTATTTGCAGCGATCCTGACAACTGACATCTGGTCATCAGCAAAAGTTTCGTTTTTAACATTTGTCAGGAGTCGCTGGAATTCGGAATCATTCATAGCTTTCTGAATCTTTGAGACCTGAACTTCCTCAACTTCCTGAACCGATTCAGGTTCTCCAAAGTCAGTGGTTTCTTTCACATTGAGATTGATATTTACATCGGTATTTACAGGTGTTATCCGGGTTGGGGTTACCGGTCGAGTTGAATGCTGGATAATAACTACATCTGTGGGTAATAAAGCCAGCAGATCATAAATTTCATTAACTATATTATCAGTTTTGCGTTTATCAAAATTGTTGAGTTTTGTCAGATACTGTTTCTGAAGTATGTCGAGTTTTTCTGCGATCAAATCGACAACTGCTGTAGATGAAGATTGTTGACTCGATGATGATCCTTCCACATTCATCTTCATTTTTCCAAAAGAACTCCGGCTCTTTACTTCCTCAGAAAATAAAGATACTGCAAAAAGGATTAAGATGATAAAAATGATTTTTTTCATTATTCCCCCTGATTTTATTTGGAAGTTAATATTTTTTCAGGTTTTTTTCAGTCAAGAGAAATGAAATAAAGAGAGAATGGAAAGAAGAAACTCAAGTGTTTTGTTAAATTCGATTGAAATTAATATTCCCTTTTGAGAGATAAATCTCTTGATTGAAGTTAAAAGTTTGTAGATATTTTAACAAATATGAAAATTTATTTACGAAATTCTTGACAATTGTTTTGGAGCTTTTGAAAAGTTCCGCCAGATAAAAAATAATAGAAGAGGTTTTTATATTTGTTTAGATATAAAGGTTTATGAGATTGGTTTAATGTTGATGTTTTTTAGAATTTCAAAATTCATCTAAATAATTATCTTAAACAGACATTTCTTCAAAATGCGAAGGAATGTCTGAAGCTCAAGCAGGAATATTCTTAACTCTTGCGGGGATGTTCTTAGATCCTACGGGCATGTCCATAACTTTAGCATGAATATCTATAATATAATTCATAGCAACCATAATAGTTCAAATTTCCAATACTATAAAATAGAATGCTGCATCAATAATTTAATCCGCTAGGATGGAGATTTATAGAAATAAAATATTTTATTATCTTGACTTCATTTTTTTCATTTGAAATTTATCTCATCATAAAAAACAGGGGAAAAATAGAAAACTATTTCTGCAAAAAAAAGGAGATACTATGAAGAAACTATTTATTTCAATCTTTATTGTTGTGATGTACTCATTCTTGTTTGCCGAAACAATGTTCATTAATCTTAACAATGGAGAGACTATGGAAATCGATACGGATGAGATAATGGGAATAACCTTTAGTCCTGATGTATCGGTTGAGGAAATGGTTGAAATTATCAGTCAGATTCCAATTAAATTTTTGAAGAATACTCCCAATCCGTTTAATCCGGCAACAACAATATCTTTTGAACTTATGAAGAAAGGAAAAATATCGATCGAGATTTACAATGCTAAAGGACAAAAGGTTAGAAAATTACTCGATAAGAAGATGGAAGCTGGAAATCATCAGGTAATCTGGGATGGTTTGGATGATCAAGGAAAGAGAGTAGCCAGCGGAGTCTTTTTCTATAAAATATCGCTTAATGATGAACAGTTGATGAAAAAAATGATAATGCTCAAATAAAGAGAAACCTTCCGAAGGTTATGTAACTTTCAATTTCTCTTAACATTCGGAATGGATTATAGTATGAAATATAAACAATAAAGAGGAGGAAAATAAGATGAAAAAAATAACAATGATCGCAATTGTAATAAGTATAATTTCAGTTTTAATGGCAACTGAAATGATCATCCATAAAACAAACGGAACTCAAATTACTGTCCAATTAGATGAAATAGGAAGCATTTCTTTTTCCGGCGGACCGGGGATAAATCTGTCTTTTAGTGCTTTTCCCATGCATATCGATTGGGATGAAGATGATGATCCGCCGGATGATCAATCAGTATTAATGACAGTCAGAGTTCTGGATGAAGAAAATAATCCGGTACCGGATATTTCGATTGTCTTTACCGGGACTCTCGGTAATCCTGAAAATGGGGAATACACTGAGATAACTGATACGGAAGGTTATATTTATAAGTATTGGCAATTCCATGAATATGAATGTCCTCCTCCTGCTCCGGATGGTAGTCCGGGAGTAGCAACTGCAACCCTGACTGTTCAGATTATGGATACAAGTATCGATAGTCATACAACTATCCTATTAAGACGTTATGATGGAGATATATAGGAATAGAATTATCTGATAAAGATAATATGCTCGTTCAATCCTATCAGGACTGTGATTTGTGAATATTGACTCTGAAGGAGTTGAACAATAAAATGTTAACTAACATTTCCCATTGTATTAATAAAATTGGATATCTTATAAACTGCGTAGCAGTGCAATCTTTGAAATGAAATGCGTCAGCATTGAGCAATTAACAATGTATCAGCTTCATAGAAGCGACATCTAAACCAGTAAATGATGAAAAATGTCACTGCGATGCAGTTTTTAAAAGAGTCCTCAGACCAAACGCTAACGCATTTTGTTACAAACATATAACCTTTATTAG
>DRTC01000185.1 GCA_011372345.1 Candidatus Cloacimonadota bacterium | reverse complement strand
TTGATTTTTTGTGCGAGAAAGTATTATTCGAAATGAAATTTCTTTATCAGTTGTGTTCCTCCCGAAAGCTTTCGGGAGAATTTGGGAACAAGAATGTGTCCCAATCGAAGATTGGTCTTTTCTCAAAACTTGTTTTTGAAGAAAAATTAGTTCCTTACGAGTCGAAACGAACAATAAACAACTTACTTGACTGATAAGAACAAATCAAAAAACTGAAGCAAAAATTTTTATGAAGGATTTTTATGGAAAATAAACATTTGATCATGGGAACTGCGGGTCATATCGATCATGGTAAGACTGCGTTGGTAAAAGCATTGACCGGTTATGACTGCGATACGCATAAACAGGAAAAAGATCGGGGAATAACGATCAATCTCGGTTTTACCCATCTCGATCTTGCGGATGGGAACAGTATCGGGATCATCGATGTTCCGGGTCATGCCGATTTTATCAAGACAATGGTTACCGGAGCCTGCGGAATCGATTTCGTGCTGCTTGTGATCTCTGCTGATGAAGGAATTATGCCGCAAACGAGAGAACATCTGGAAATCATGAATATTTTAGGTATCGAACACGGTATGATCGTTTTGACAAAAATGGATCTTGTCGATGAGGAACTGGCTGAACTTGCCGAAGAAGAGACAAAAGATTTTATCAAAGGAACTTTTCTGGAAAATGCTCAAATCCATAAAGTATCGACACGAACAAAGCAAGGTCTGGATGATTTAATAACAGCAATTTCCAATCTTTTTGAAAAGATTCCTTCCCGAGATTCCAAAGGTGATTTTCGTATGTATATCGATCGCATTTTTACTCAACCCGGTTTTGGGACAATTGTCAATGGTTCGATTTTATCAGGGACACTCAATAAAAAACAATCTGTTTATCTTTTACCGGGTAATAAAGAATTGCGGATCAGACGAATGGAACGGCATGGAAATGAAGTCGAACAATTGAAAGCCGGAGACAGAGCTTCCCTGAACCTGATCGGTATCAAAAATAAAGATTTTGTCAAAGGAATGCTGATCGCCGGAAAACAGATCAAAGAAACAAAAATGCTCGATGCAAAGTTATTCCTCTTTAAAAATGCAACTCCCATCGGCTTATGGAGCCAGGTGATTTTTCTATTGGGAACTATCAGAATTATGGCTCGAATGCACCTTCTTGACAAAAACGAATTGAAAAGCGAAGATTCCGGTATTGTTCAAATTTATCTTCCCAAACCGATCGTAGCCCAAATGGGAGATCATTTCATTATCCGCAACTCTTCCGGTGATTTAACTCTTGGTGGAGGAGTGATCGTCGATCCTTATCCTCTTCATCATCGCCGTCGCAGAAAGGAACAGATAGAGATCGTAAAAAATATTTCTTCAGGAAATCTTTCCGAACAGATTGCTGCTGAAGTCAAAAAATCTGTTTCCCCGGTTTCTCATCTCGCTCTTGCTGAAAAACTGAACATCGATCCCGATGAAATGATTAATACGATCTTCAACGAACTTCCCAATGAGATTGTCTTTTTCCAGGAAGGTGAACATATTACCCTGCTTCTGAAAAAGATGAATACGAAAATCCAGAACAAAATTTTAAACATGCTTATCGAACATCATAAAAAAAATCCTTTAATGGAAGAAGGAAAAACCTTCCAGGAATTTATGGGAGTTTTTGGAAATCAGCAGGACGAAATGTCAAGATTAGCATTGAAAGCTATTTTAAAAGAACTCGAAGAAAAAAACAAGATTCGAAAAAATAATAAAACCTGGATTTTAACTACCCATGAAATC
>DRTC01000184.1 GCA_011372345.1 Candidatus Cloacimonadota bacterium | reverse complement strand
ATCTCGCACTTGTTTATAATAAAAGACTGTTTCGGGAAGCAGGTCTGGAACATCCTCCGCAAACGATTTCCGAACTGATCGAATTTGGAAAAAAACTGACCAGAGATTTTAATAATGACGGCAAGATCGATCAATACGGATTAGTTTGGAATTACACCGAACCTTTCTGGTATATTCCGTTTTTGGGAGGTTATGGCGGAGAAGTTTTTGATGAAAAAAATCATCCGACATTGAATACGGAAGCAGCAATTAACGCTTTCCAGCTTATTTCCGATCTTCGTAATAAATATAAGATAATTCCGCAAGAATGCGATTATGATGTGGCTGACAATAAGTTCAAGCAGGGAAAAGCAGCCATGATCATCAACGGAGACTGGTCATGGGGAACTTATATGCAGGCAGAAAAAGTCGATTTTGGACTGACACGAATTCCATTTGTGGAAGAAACTGAAAAATGGTGTTCACCGATGATCTCAACGACCGGTTATTCCATCAACTCGACAGTATCAGGTAAAAAACTGGAAGCAACTAAAAAACTGCTGGAATTTCTTACTTCCGAATATGCTCAAAGGAAGTTTGCCAAAGAGCATAAATCTTTTCCTTCTTTGAAAATCCTACAGTCAGATCCGTCCTTTGTGAATGATCCGACTTTGAAGAGTTCCGCTCTTCAGATCGATGTTGGTATGCTGATGCCGGTTATCCCGGAAATGCGTGCCGCCTGGGATGCGATGCGACCTGCTCTGCAGAATGTCGTAAATGGAGAGATGACTCCGCAGGAAGCTGCAGAATATCAGCAGAAATTGTGCGAAGAAAAAATTGATTCTATGCGGGAAGATATTGGTGAGGATAAAGTTACAAAAAATATTTTGTTCGCATTGGGAATTTTGCTTGGATTGTATCTGACTTATCAGATCGTGTATAAATTCATCTTTGCTTTGTTGCGGAATTCCAGATCATTCGAAACACAAAACAGCCGCTTTGCAGTTTTGATGGCTGCTCCGGCTGCGATTCTGATGTTTGGAGTTGTCATTTATCCTTTTTTCTATAACATCATGATTTCCTTCTCCAATATGAATATGACGAATGTAAACTCCAGTTCTATCATTGGAATTGCTCAGTATGTAAAGGTTTTCTCCGAAACGATCTTCTATTCCGTTTTTGGAAAAACTGTGATCTGGACTTTTGTGAATGTTTTCTTTCATGTTGTGATCGGAGTATTCCTGGCAGTATTGTTAAATCGAAAACTTCCCGGAAAACCAATCTTTCGAGTTCTGCTCATCCTTCCCTGGGCTGTTCCGCAATACATAACTGCTCTCACCTGGCGCGGAATGTTCATGTCCGATACCGGAGCGATCAATCTGATCCTCAACAATCTGGGAATCGCATCGGTGAACTGGCTTTCCGAGCCGACTTCCGCGTTTATTGCCTGCATTATTACTAATATCTGGCTTGGATTTCCATTTATGATGATCATTGCTCTGGGAGGTTTGCAGTCTATTCCTTATGAATTGTATGAAGCATCGGAAATTGACGGAGCATCGAGTTGGAAACAATTCTGGAATGTAACGGTTCCACTGCTTAAACCAGTGATGATTCCTGCTATCACACTTGGAATCGTCTGGACTTTCAATAACCTGAATGTGATGTGGCTGGTTACAAACGGCGGACAACCGGCAGATCAAACTCATATTCTGGTTTCGTATGTTTATCGGGCAGCTTTTAATCTTTATCGATACGGTTATGCGGCTGCCTTTTCTATGATCATATTTATTGTATTGGTGATTTTCAGCGTGACTTTTATGAAGAGGTCGCAAGTGGCGGAGAAGGTGTAAATCGACTTAAAATTGAGATCGAAACAGAAAAATGGATTTAGTAAAAAATAATTTATATATACAAATCAAACAAATATTGGATGAAGCCAGAAAACAGGCATACAGAAGCATCAATTCTGTGATGGTTCAGGCGTATTGGAATATTGGAAGAATAATCGTTGAAGAAGAGCAAAAAGGAAAAAATCGGGCTGAATATGGAAAATATCTACTGAAATCTTTATCTGATAAATTAACTGCAGATTATGGCAAGGGTTTTAAAGTAACCAATTTAAAGTATTTCAGACAATTTTTTCTGTCTTTTCCAAAAAGCCACGCACTGCGTGACCAATTGAGTTGGACACACTACCGATTACTCATGAGAGTAAAAAATCAGAAGGCAAGAGACTTTTACATCGAAGAATCAATTTCCGAAAATTGGAGCAGCAGAGCATTAGAAAGACAAATCAACTCATTTTATTATGAACGGTTGTTATCAAGTAAAATAAAAGAACCGGTTATCGAAGAAGCCAAAGATAAAACAAAAAAGTTAGAATTACAACCTCAAGATATTATAAAAGATCCAACCATTCTTGAATTTCTAAATATGAATCAAGATACAAGTTATCTCGAAAAAGAATTAGAACAAGCCTTGATCGACAAACTACAGGATTTTCTTCTTGAACTTGGAAAAGGATTCTGTTTTGTGGCACGACAAAAAAGAATTTCAACTGAAACCAGTCATTTCTATATCGATCTGGTTTTCTACAATTATCTATTGAAATGTTTTGTTTTAATAGATTTGAAAACTGGTAAATTAGCTCATCAGGATATCGGACAAATGGATATGTATGTCCGATTGTTTGAGAATGAAATGAAATCTGCTGACGATAATCCGACTATCGGAATTATCCTTTGTGCTCAAAAAGATGAGACAATCGTAAAATATTCTGTTCTAAAAGAAAGTAAACAAATTTTTGCTTCAAAATATCAAATGGTTCTGCCTACTGAAGAAGAATTTATAAGAGAAATTGAAAGAGAAAAAGATTTGATTATTATGGAAAAAAAGTTAATGAAAGACTGATTCGAGGAAAATATGAAAAATCAAACCAAATCTTATCAATACATTTTGATCTATATCGTAATTTTATTTTTTGTAGCGATTTCGATTTACCCTGTTTTAAGGGTTCTGACAATTTCATTAAGACCTGGCAATAACCTGCTAAATGAGTCCTTACAGATAATTCCGGATGATGCAACATTTGAGAACTACATAAAACTTTTTAACGAAAAACCGTTTCTGGTCTGGGTAAAAAATAGTCTGCTGGTGACTCTGGTTGTAACGATCATCGGAGTTGCTCTCGCATCTACGGCGGGTTATGCGTTTTCCCGTTTCAAATTTCCAGGCAGGAAAGCAGGATTGTTGAGTCTTCTTGTTACGCAAATGTTCCCTGCGACCATGCTCTTGCTTCCGTTGTTTATCATGATCTCAAAACTCAATCTGGTAAACAGTTTTCTCGGTTTGATAATCATGTATAGTGCATCTGCTCTGCCTTTCTGTATCTGGTTGATGAAAGGTTATTACGATACGATCCCTGCCAGTTTGGAAGAGTCAGCAAAAATAGATGGAGCGAATAAATTTTTTGCCTTCTGGAAGATCATCTTACCACTTGCTTCTCCTGCTTTGGTCATTACGGCTCTTTTTTCTTTCATGGCAGCCTGGAACGAATACATTGTCGCAGCACAAGTTCTCTGGTATGAAGATATGTTCACTATTCCTCTGGGCTTGAAAAGTTTACAGGGAAATATGACGACCGAATGGGGAATGTATGCTTCCGCTGCCTTGATCATCAGCATTCCGGTAATAATCCTGTTTCTGGTTTTAAGTAAATGGCTGGTTTCCGGACTAACACTGGGCAGCGTGAAAGGATAAATTCGAGTCGT
>DRTC01000183.1 GCA_011372345.1 Candidatus Cloacimonadota bacterium | reverse complement strand
TTGCAGAAACACCCTGGGGTGGTTTCAAGGAATCGGGTATTGGGCGGACTCACGGAAAAATTGGCTTTGATGAAATGACACAGCCGCAGGTCATAGTGAATGATATCCTTCCTTTTGCACGAAGGAACATCTGGTGGCATCCTTATAGCAAGAAAGTGTATGATGGTTTGAAAGGAATTATTCAGGCATTATATGGCACAAATATCAAGATGATGATGACGGGCTGGAAGAATTTATTGAAGATCGTACATCGGTATTTCACGGTGGAGTGAAGTTATAAATAATTGTATTGTTTTTGCTTTATATTTGACAATGATTTAGATACATAATAAATAATAGAGATGTTGATTTGGAAAAAATCAGCAATATTTATACATGAGGAAATCGAAAATGGCAAAACTGGTTACAAACCAAAAAGAGTTTCTTTCCGAGATTATAGATAACATTTTACCGAGTTCAAACAATCTCTACTTTCTTGTAGGATATTTTTACTTCTCCGGATTCGAGCAGATGTATAAAAACATTAATGATAAAAAAATGAAAATCCTAATTGGAATGAACATCGAAAAAAATATGTCCAACAAGATCAAAGAATTCACCATCATTCAGGAAATTAACCAATCAAGATTGGAGATCAAGAAAAGTTACTTTAAATCTTTTGTAGAGATATTTAATGATACTGATTATTTTGATTCCGAAGAAAAGCAGGAAGCATTCAGGATTTTCATAGGAAAAATGAAGGATGGTTCGCTGGAAATAAGAAAAACAGAACATCCAAATCATGCAAAATTATATTTGTTTGAGCATAAAGAAGAGGTTAGTCAAAATGGCTTAAATCCGGGGACTATGATAACCGGCTCAAGTAACTTAACAAGAGCAGGCTTGAAGGGACAACACGAAATTAATGTAATTTTAAGAGATGAATATCCGGAAGGAAAAAGAATTTTTGATGAACTGTGGGAAATGGCAATTGATATTGTGAACGAAGGAAATCTGGATGAATTTATGGAAGAAGTTTTCGAGAAGGTCTGGATTGATAAACTCTATAAACCATATTTATTTTACATAAGAATATTAATTGAATATTTTGCTATAAGAGAATCTGGTGAAGTTGTTTTTCCTGATGAAATTACGGAAGGACAATTCTTTAATCTGAAGTATCAGATCGATGCCGTCAGAAAGTCCATACAAATTATAGAACAACATAACGGAGTATTAATTTCTGATGTTGTTGGACTGGGAAAAAGTATTATTGCTTCCACAGTTGCTTTTAATATGAGAAAGAAAGTGATAATAATAGCTCCTCCACATCTGCATTATCAATGGGATAAAGAATATCGCACGATCTTCAAATTCAATGCTGTCGTTTTCGGAACTGGTTCGATTCATAAAGCTATTGATCATCTACGAAATGTTTGGAATGATGAAGAAGTATTAATAATCGTTGATGAAGCTCACAAATTCAGAAATGAAAACACCGATGATTACATAAATCTACACAAACTTTGTCAGGGGAATAAAGTAATGCTACTTACAGCAACTCCATTCAACAACCGACCTCAAGATATTTTTGCGATGATAAAACTTTTTCAAATACCATCAAAATCTACGATCCGCACAGTCGATAATCTTTCCTATCAATTCCAGCAAATGATCAAAGAATACAAAGCAATTAATAAAGAAAGAAAAAAGAAGGATGTTGATGAAGCAAAGCTGAAAAGAAGAATCCAAAATCTTGCAAAAAAGA
This sequence comes from Candidatus Cloacimonadota bacterium, assembly GCA_011372345.1. Lineage (NCBI taxonomy): Bacteria > Pseudomonadati > Candidatus Cloacimonadota > Candidatus Cloacimonadota bacterium. The sequence continues at coordinate 8,796 of DRTC01000183.1, read as the reverse complement.
TCAGACATATTTTAGAACCTGTTATTATCAGACGATCAAGAATAGACCTTGATAAAATTAAAGAATATAAAAACGATTTGAAGAAACAAGGTTTCAAATATGTATTTGCAGAAGCTCCAATCGAAAAAGAATATTATCTCGGTGATCTTGCAGAATTATATTTAAAAACATTAAATACAATTTATCATGAAGAATCCAAGAAAAATAAAGGAAAGAAAACAGACAAAATCGAATTTATCGGCGCAAGATACAAGCCTGTAAACTACTTGAAAGATCTATCGAAATTTAAGGAAAGATTGAAAGCAGAGCACCAACACATTGATGCTGATGTAATACGCGTTGCTCAATCTAATCTGGCAGATTTTATGAGAAGACTGCTCGTTTCCAGATTTGAAAGTTCTATAAATGCCTTTAAATGCACGCTGAATTCGATGATCAAATCTATGGAATCAGTAAAAAAATATTATGAAAAAGCAGCCAAAATTCCTGTTTTTAAGAAAGGTAATTTGCCGGACATCGATTCATTCAAAGATATTGGTGAAGATGTTAAGAATGATCTGGAAAATTATAATTTTGAAAAAGAATTGGAAAAACAATATGAAAAAGGATTGTTCTTCATTCCCAAAGATGACTTGAAAGAAGATTTTATCAAAGATTTAGATCAGGATTTGAATTTGCTAATAAATATTAGGAAAGAATGGTTTGAAAATGGAATAAAAACCGATCCTAAACTTGAAAATTTCAAAATCGAAATTCAAAAACAATTGAAAGATGATCCAAAAAGGAAAATCGTTGTTTTCAGCGAATATGCCGATACTGCCAAGTATATATTTGAAGAAATTAAAAAAGATAAAAACATCAGAGCTTTCTACTATTCTTCCAAAATTTCTTCTACAGAAAATAAAAAAGTTATCAGAGAAAATTTCGATGCTTCCAATAAAATCCAAAAAGATTATTATGACATTATAATCGCAACCGATGCTCTTTCTGAAGGTGTGAATTTAAACAGAGCCGGAACAGTTTTCAATTATGATATCCCATATAATCCAACCAGAGTTATTCAAAGAGTGGGAAGAATTAACAGGATCGGGAAAATGCTTTTCAATAAACTCTTCATTTACAATTATTTCCCTACTGATATCGGTGAGGAGGAAATTCGAGTAAAACAGATATCAACTTTAAAGAAAGCGATGATCGATGCACTTCTCGGAGAAGATACAAAAGTCCTGACAAAAGAAGAAGAACTGAAATCTTACTTCCACCAGAAATATAATGAAGCTTTAAAGTTGCAGGAACAGGAATCGTGGGACACTAAATATCAAGATGATCTGTATTATTTGAAAAAGAAAAAACCTGAATTGATCGAAAAAGCTCTCTCCATTCCACGCCGTTCCAGAATTCAGCGAACAGAAAAGAAATCACAATCAGGCGTTATTATTTTTGGCAAAAAAGCAGAGGATTATACTTTCAGATTGGGAACAAGTGAAACAGAATCTCATGCACTTTCGGTTGAAGAAGCATTTGAACTCTTTGAAGCAGAAATTTCTGAAAAGCCAAAGAAAGTATCAAAACATTTTGAGAAAATATATCAACAAACAAAAGACAATATGTTCATTTCCAAAACGCAGGTTTCAACATCGGGTAAAAAAGGGGAGGCGATCAATAAAATCGAGCTTCTCATAGAATTGTCTCCCGAAAAGAAAGATTATTTCGCCGATCTTTACTTTGTTGCCAAAGAACTGAATGGACTTCCCGATGGTGTTTTTACATTAATAAGAAAAATTGATTCAGAAAATCTGAAAGATGATGTTAATGATTTAATTAAAAAAGTTCCTCATAACTATCTTGCGAAAATAATTAAGAAAGCAAATAAAATTGACGAAGGAACTGAAACCTTGATTCTTGCTGAAGAACTAATTTAATATTAAGGAATGTAAAATGGTTTTACCAATAAACATTAAAGAACTGCTGAATGGAAAAGTTGTCGAATGGGAACGGCTCGAATTTAAAAAGGGCTGGAATCCTGAAGGCACTCTTCATTCAATATGTGCATTCGCAAATGATATAAATAATTGGGGTGGTGGATACATCATTATCGGTGTAGAAGAACAGGAGGGAATTCCAATTTTACCTCCAATAGGACTGAACCAAAACCAATTGGATCCGATCCAGAAAAAACTTCATGAAATCTGTCATCATATTAAACCTAATTACTTTCCGATAGTTGAACCGTACAATTTTGAAGGCAAACATATATTAATAATTTGGATTCCCGGTGGCGATACAAGACCGTATAAGGCACCCGATACTATATCAAAAGGATCACCGAATTTTTATTGGATTCGCCACTTTTCAAACACAGTCAAAGCAAACAGAGAAGAAGAACAATTACTTCTTGGAATGGCTGCTAAAATACCTTTTGATGACAGGATCAATCATCACGCTGATATCAACGATTATGAGCTGAATTTGATTAAAGAATTTCTTAAAGAGATTAATAGTGATTTTACAATTCAAAGCAATACTACTATGGAAGATATATCTCATGTCCTTCAAATCGGCAGAGGACCACAAGAAAATTTCAAACCTCTGAATGTTGGTTTGTTGTTTTTCACTTCCGATCCATCACATTACTTTCCGTGTGCCAGGATTGAAATTGTCGAATTCTTAGATGATGTTGGTGATAATTTGATAGAGAAAACATTCTCCGGTCCAATACATGTTCAAATTCGATCTGCACTTCAATACATAAAAAACAGTATCATTAAAGAAAAAGTAAATAAAGTTTCCGGTCAAGCTGAGGCAAATCGCTTTTATAATTATCCCTATGAAGCAATTGAAGAAGCTTTAGTCAATGCAGTTTATCACAGGAGTTATGAACTAAGAGAGCCAGTTGAAGTAAGTATTAAACAAGATATGATCGAAATTTTATCATTCCCGGGACCATTACCGCCGATAGATAATGATAGTTTGAAACAATTTAGGGTTACTGCCCGATGTTACAGGAACAGAAGAATAGGGGATTTCCTTAAAGAACTTCATCTTACAGAAGGGAAAGCTACAGGATTTCCAAAAATTAGAAAAAGCATGAAAATAAACGGATCGCCGGATCCCATTTTTGAAATGGATAAAGATCGAGTTTACTTTTTGACTACGATAAAAATCCATCCGGATTTTGAATTGGAACCAAGTAGTGACCAAGTCACCGACCAAGTAGGGACTAAGTCGGGACTAAGTCGGGACCAAGTTATGTCTCAAGCTAATCTCCATGAAAACAATGAACTTATCGGATCTCTTGTCCTAAGCTTGTCTCAAGCTTGTCCTAAGTTAGCAAAACCAGAAATTCACGCTAGAATCTTGCTTTATTGTTTTGATCCTCGCAAAATTACTGAAATTATGGCTATTGTAAAACAAACTAATCGAAGTAGATTTAAAAAAATATATATAGATAAGTTAATTGAATTGAATTTTTTAGAATACACTAATCCAAAAAAAGTAATTGATCCTAACCAAAAATACCGGCTTACAGAACGCGGTAAATTATTCCTGGAGAAAATAAAAAAATGATATTGACCCCGCAAGTTGTTAAGTTGAAATTTATAAGATTTGTAAAAGAGTAAAGTTATGAATTTTAATTTCAATGAACCTTATAATCGAGAAAGCTGGATTACCTTTCTCAGACAACAATTTCTCCCGCAAGATTATTCACATACAACAGAAAAAGTAGAAACAGAATTTAAACCAAAATATATCAGTAAAGATGTTTTGTATCTCGGAAATTCCGAAACATTAAAATTAAAAGTTTATGAAATGCATCACGAATCGGAGAATGACCCCAGAATCGGTCTTTCACGAGATGCTTTCAAATTCATTGAACATCAAAAAGTTAAGAATGCATTGATCCTGTTTATTTCAAAGAATTCCGAAAATTACAGATTATCTTTGATCACTCGCGAACTGAAATTGGAAGGAAAGAAAGTAACAAAAGAATTCACCAATCCCAAACGATATTCTTACTTTATGGGACCGGATGTAAAAAAACATACAATCGAAGAATTTTTAGTGAAAAAGGGTAGAATAAAAGACGAAGAAGACCTTAAATCAAGATTCTCTGTAGAAATTGTAAATAAAGAATTTTATAATAATATCGCTGAACTTTTCACAGAACTTGTTGGCGGCGCGAGAAAGATAGGAAGACAAACTAAAGAATTTGAACCGCTTCTTAAACTTCCCGATACAACAGATCATACTTCGATGCAGGAATTTGCAGTCAGATTGATCGGTAGAATTGTATTCTGCTGGTTCTTAAAAAAGAAAAAATCTGAAAACGGAATCTCACTGATTCCCGAAGAAGTTTTATCAGTAAAAGCAATTAAAAATAATTATTATCATACAATTCTCGAACCGCTTTTCTTTGAAGTAATGAATACACCGATTGATGAGAGAAAAGAATTGATTTCTAAAAATGAGTTTTTCAAAAATATTCCATTTTTAAATGGTGGTTTGTTCGATCCAAATCTACATCAGGATTATTATAAAACAGATGATTTTCAAGGGAAATCAATTTATCAAAACACATTGAGTATTCCTGATGATTGGTTTGTAAAATTCTTCTCCGTTCTGGAATTATACAATTTCACGATAGATGAAAACACCTCCATCGATATTGATCTTTCCGTCGATCCCGAAATGCTCGGCAGAATATTCGAAAACCTGCTGGCTGAAATTAATCCGGAAACTCAACAAACCGCCAGGAAAGCAACTGGAAGTTATTATACTCCCAGACCAATTGTAGAATATATGGTTGATGAATCGCTGATACAATATTTGCTGACTAATCTCGAATCCTTCGGAATGTTTGAAAACCTTCCGAATTGTTCGAAACATAATGCCGACCATTGCGAAGGTTTGCAACCATTCGCAAGGTCTGAACTCGAACAAAAGCTTCGCAATCTCCTCGATTATACTATCGAAGAAAATGACCTTACAAAAGACGAAAGTCTGAAAGTTATCGAAGCTTTGGATAAAATTAAAATCCTCGATCCCGCTTGCGGTTCAGGTGCTTTTCCAATGGGGGTTTTGCAGAAGATGTTACTTATCCGCCAGAAAGTTGATCCCGAATCTATCGAATGGGTAATGAAACAATTAGATAAAATCCCTGATAGATTAGTGAGAAAAGCATTTGAGGATAAAATGATGGATGAGAACTGGGATTATAAATACAAAATGTCTGCTATTCTTCATTCCATTTACGGAATAGATATCCAACCTATCGCTGTTGAACTTTCCAAACTTCGATTCTTCCTGACCCTGATGGTTGATGAAACAGTGAATGATATAAAACCGAATCGGGGCATAAATCCGCTTCCCAACCTTTCTTTTAAATTTGTTGCTGCCAACACTTTGATTGGTTTGCCTGAAGTTGAAAAAGATGAACAAATGGATTATATGGATTTTGACAATTTACTAGATCCTCTAATGAATAAGTTGGAAAAATTGCGGGAAAAATTCTTTTATGCCAGCGGAAAAGAGAAAACCGAAATCGAAAAAGTATTTAAAAATACGCAAATTGAAATCGGACAATTTTTAAGCGAAAAAGGTTCTATGAATAAACGAGCAGTTGCACTTGCAAACTGGAATCCATTTGCTGATGAATCTTCCGATTGGTTTGACCCGAAATGGATGTTCGGAATAAAAGACGGATTTGATATTGTGATTGGTAATCCACCGTATATTAGTTATTATTCACGTCAAGCTAAAAAAACTAGTTCAGATTATATAAATGCTTTTAAATCAGATTATGATTTTATTTTAGACAAAAAGAAAAAGGGAAGATTCCATTCAGTAATGTTTTTTCTAGAAAAATCACTGAAAATGTTAAATAAGAATGCAATAAATATATTCATCATTGATATTTCATTTTTTGAATTACCATTCAAAGATATTAGAAAATATTTATTAGAAAAATCAAAGATTATTGAAATTGTTAAGGATTTGAATGAATTTGAAAAAGTAGCAAGTGGGCAACTAATACTATCATTTAAAAATATAATTTTGGATAATTATAATATTAATATAAAAAATGGCTTAATGGATAATGCCAAAATAATTTCAAAAAACGAAATTATTGAAACTGATAATTATACGATAAATATAATTAATCCATTTATAAAGTTAATTAATCAAAAAGTTGAAAGAATTGGCAATGCACTTGAAAATTATACAAATGTAAAAGTCGGTGTTAATGTTGGTGGTGTCCGATCATATTTTATAAAAACCGATACAAAATACCACAAGTTTATTAATGGTGGTGATAATGTAAAAAAATACTTACTAGAATTTCCTTCAACTAAGCAAAGAAGAACTGGTGAAATGTATTTTGACTTCAATAAAAAAGTTGAGAAATACATTTGGCGAAACAATATAGGCACACCATCAATAGGTGAATCAAATCAAAGATTTCTTTCTCCAAAATTGATAATACGTCAAAGCGATACTCAAATTACAGCTACATATGATAAAGACGGATATCACTGTGATTATAACTTATTTACTGTAAATAAATTAGATAATGATATCTCTATAAAATTTATATTAGCAATATTAAATAGTAGCTTAATCAATTTTTATTGCATTACTAATAGCATTATAAAAATTAAACCTGGTAAAACACCACAAATAAGAGTTGCTGATATAAAAACATTACCAATTGTTGAAACACCAATTGAAAAACAAAAACCCTTCGTCAAATTAGTAGATCAAATCCTCATCGACAAAAAAGCAGGCAAAGACACGCAAAAGCTGGAAGATAAAATAGATTTAATGGTTTATAAATTATACGAGCTAACTTATGAGGAAGTGAAAATTGTTGATCCTGAGTTTTGGATGAATGAAGGGGAGTATAATGGATCCAAATAGTAACACAAAATCTTATTGGGATATATGTTATCAACATTTATCAGGTAACTAAAGTAAAGGATTTTATGAATATTTTTCAACTACCTAAAAAAGCTGAAGAGCATTTTAATAAAAGAGCAAAAGAATTTTTATATAAATTGAGACCTGTCAATTTGAATTCTAATAATAAAATTATCCTGCCCAAAACATCACAATCTGAAGAATTTGCCATTCAAATAAATAAAAAAGATATAATAAATTTAAGAACTACAGGACAATTTGATCAATTCGGCAATAAAATTGTCAGTTGTTTTCCATCCAAACAAGGTTATGTCGGGTTAGATGGCAATGATTTAAAAGAATTTTTGAACTTTATTGAAACATTATCCATAAGAAAGGAGTTAAGGGATTTATTATGTTATAAATTTTTACAAGAAACTACTTTCAAATGGTTTGAAAAAGTCTATAATGGAGAAATAAAATCCCAAAACAATTATACTGATTATTTACACTCTGAAATTAAATTGAATGTAAAGGAGCGCAAAATATCAATTCCAATATTACATCTATCTCTTGAAAAATCATTTATAATTGGAAACATTCAATTTGAAGTTTTTTCAAAAAAGTTTTTTGATTTATGGGAGCAATCATTAAATAAGTGTAAAAAAGATAATTCAAAAATGTTAACAAAGGTTAGACAAAATTATCAAGGCGTAGTCTTTGCATCCCTTAAAGCTTTTGCAGATAAAAATAAGTGTATTGAAATTGCAAAACAAGAAACCGAAAGATCATTAATGATTTTAAGGATATTTTCACCGACAATTCTTTATAGTTCAGAATTTCAGTTTTATTATGGTCGTAAAGGTCATGTTTATTTACCATCAAATTATTACTTTATTTTTGAAGATGAATTTCCTCAACAATATGCAATGACAGATGTAAAGAGTAATTATAAACGAGTCATATATAACAAAGAATTAGAAATATTAAAACAATATGGTTTTGTTGTAGCAAGCAATTTGTTAAAGAAGAAAAATCTAACAGATATGGAGGAGTTGCTTTTAAAAACTATGAATTTATTTAGTCGAAGTATTATTACTGAAAACTTTGAAGATAAGATTGTGTTCTCATTGGTTTCTATAGAAACCTTGCTCCTAAAGAACACTTCGGAGCCCATTCAATATTCTATTGGGAAACGTCTAGCATTTCTTATTAGTAATACTCCAAAAGAACGTAAGAAAACAGACAAGCTTGTAAAAGAAGCTTATAAACTTAGAAGTAATTATATTCATCATGGGAATGAGAGTACAAATATAAAAATTATAGAGAAGTTAAGATTTCAGATTTTTATTGCAATATCTAAGATTTTACTAAGTATTAATCACATTAAAACTCAAGAGCAACTTTTAGAAAAAATTGAAAATAAAATTTGGGGATCTGATCGATATAATGGTTTATAAATTATACGAGCTCACTTACGAGGAAGTGAAAATAGTAGATCCAGCTTTCTCTTTATCAAAAGAAGAGTATGAAAATTTTAAGATAGAGTAGGTTATAAAACTTCGGAAGTTTAAGCAAAGCTGGATTATATAAAAAACAAACTCAAGAACTGTACTTCACAGTTCTGTGAAACGGGGCGTGGAGTTCAGAGCGACATTCCCTCTCTTGCTTCATACTGAACTCCATCCGCCTGCCCCATTTTGCGGGTTATAAATCCATGATTCCATAACCGATTACCATGTCTGTGAAATTTTTATGGAGCATGCCTGATCTCATACAATTCTTGACAAATATTGTTCTTTAAAGGATTGTTGTCCCCAATATGAACAAGAGCATCAATTATTAAAGAAATGGTTAGTAAATGGCGAATATTTTATTGGGACCTTAATGTAAAGATGA
>DRTC01000182.1 GCA_011372345.1 Candidatus Cloacimonadota bacterium | reverse complement strand
TGATTCAACCATTTCAACCAATTCAACCAGTTCAACTAATTCAACGAGTTCAACCATTGCGAAGATTTCGTTCCTCAACCATTCGCAAGGTTTCAATATGGTCGCAATTCTCAACTCGAACTCTCCGTCAACTGACGGATCGTTTCAAGTCGTGTCTCGCTTAATTTTTCATTTAATATATTAGACCTTCAGATTAGATAAGTGATCGTCTTTTCCGTTTCCGGATCAAAAAAATGTGCTTTTTTCATATCAAGTGTGATCTTGATCTTCTTATCGATCGGAGGTAATTTTTTCGGATCGAAACGAGCCGTGATATTGGAATTTCCGGTAGTCATATAAACGATAAATTCATTTCCCATCGGTTCGACAACTTCGCAGAGAGCTTCGATCTTCTGCGGAATTTCTGCTAATGTATCAAAATCCGAATCATAAATATCTTCGGGACGAACTCCCATTGTTAATTCTTTGTTGGTGTAAGCAGTTAGTTTAGATTTTATCTCATCAGGAATATTTACCTGGAAATTACCTTCATCAAAAACAAGTTTTCCTTTTTGTTCAGTAATCTTACCTTTAAATTGGTTAATGGAAGGACTTCCAATAAAACCGGCAACAAAGAGATTTATCGGATTATTATAGATGTTGATCGGAGAATCTATCTGATGAATATCACCGTCTTTCATAACCACGATCTTATCAGCCATGGTCATCGCTTCTATTTGATCATGAGTTACATAGATCATGGTTGTATCGAGCTTTTTGTGAAGTTTAGTGATTTCAGCCCGCATCTGAACTCGAAGTTTTGCATCGAGATTGGAAAGAGGTTCATCGAAAAGAAATACTTTAGGATGACGAACGATCGCTCTTCCTAACGCAACTCTCTGTCTTTGTCCCCCGGAAAGTTGTTTTGGCTTGCGATCGAGAAGCTCTTCGATTCCCAGAAGTTTAGCAGATTCCGTCACAGTATTTTTTATGTCGTCTTTTTTGAATTTTCTCAGCTTCAAGGCAAAAGCCATATTGTCAAAAACAGTCATGTGAGGATAAAGTGCATAATTCTGGAAGACCATCGCAATATCGCGGTCTTTCGGCTGAATATTATTAACAACTCGATCACCGATCTTGATCTCTCCTGAACTGATATCTTCCAGACCTGCTATCATTCTTAAAGTTGTTGATTTTCCGCAGCCTGAAGGTCCTACCAGAATTACGAATTCTTTATCTTCAGCGATGAAATTAGCATTTTTGACCGCATGAAAACCATTTTCATAAAATTTATCTACTTTCTCGACAACAACTTGTGCCATTGATTTCCTCCAACAATTGAATTATTCTTGCGAGTGATACTTTTAATTTATGATTTTATGTCAATATGAAAATCTTGAAACAAAAAAAGCCCTGAAAAATCAGGGCTTCTAAACTCTTTTGTATTTGAAGATTATTTCGTTAAGATCATCTTCTTGGTATAAGTATTTGAATCAGTTTTCAGCACATAAAGATAAATACCTGACATAACCTCTCTTCCTGAACTGTCTTTTCCATTCCATGCAACTTCTCGGGTTAAATTATCTGCTGAAATATCACCTGAAAATAATGTTTTTACTTTCTGACCTTTTGTATTGTAAATTGTTAGATCAGCAAATCCTGCTTCTTTCATGGCAAATTTAATACTGGTTTGCGGATAAAATGGGTTTGGATAATTATAGAAGTCATTAGTATTAATTTCCGGTATAAAATCAGGATTGTCATTTACATCAGGAATAGTTATTGAAATCGGACCGTAACCGTCAGTTTCTCCAGAACCGTCTTTGCTCTCAATCCAATACCAGTATGTGTTATTAATTTCAACAGGATATTCATCGATGAAAGAATAATCAGTTGGTTCAAATGTTGTTCCTGCTCCCGGGATCATCAACGAATTAATTTGCATGGCTTCGTCGTTTTCAAGAGCATCATAAGATTCTCCCCGATAAATATTAAATCCTGAATTATCCGATTCTGTCTGAGTGGTCCAATAAATCGATGGTGCATTATCGATGTAACGAGCCATGAATGTCGAAAGCTCAACGGGTACAGGTTCATCATAATAATACTTGACCCGGACTTCTGCTCTTGCATCTGTTGTGGCAACAATCGTAACATTCGACGCTCCCCCAAAACCATATTCGGTATTAGAAGCATCAGTTTGAATATCAATAGCGAAATTACCGGTGCCGGTGAATTTAGCTAAATCGGAAGATAAAAAATATGTAAGTGTTTCGGAATCAGAACCTTCCACATCATAAACAACTTTCGTTTCATCCGGTTCAAACCATGATCCTGGATATGTCGATGCATACGAAATAACTGTTAGATCAGGATCTTCAGTAAGTCCTGCGATATTAACATCAAATTCAATTGGAAAACGGACAGTAGCCCAGATCGTTCTTCCTACAGCATCATTATTTGTGATTGTTATATCATGAATCGTGTAAGCAATTTCCGTAAGTTGAACAATATTCAAAGTTCCCCAGGCTGGATTGAACTTACTTAAATAAAGCGTATCATTAAAATCAACAGTTTGATATGGGCCTGTATCGTCAGTAAAAGTCATATCGGCTGCATTAACCAGATTAAAAACTAAAAAAGTCAATAAAAAACAAAAAACAAATCTTTTCATAATCCCTCCTCAAAGGATAAAATTTATATTCTTCTCAAAATTCACATCTATATTTTTACCTCGGTGCAAAAAAACTATAAGGGTGCATATTGTGTCAATTGTTTTTTTATTTTTTTTTATTTTTTAGTTATTTAATCTTTAAATAAAACCTAAAAACTGCTCCTAACTCAAACAGGAGCAGTTAAATACGATTTTACTTTCTTGGTAATATTATTTTGTGATTACCAGTTTTTTTGTGTAAATGCTATTACCAATTTTAAGAACTGAAAAATAAATTCCGGAAAGAACACGATTTCCTGATTCATCCAAACCATTCCAGGTAACAGAAATCCTTTTATCAACTTCTGTGATATTATTGCTGAATAAGGTAATTATTTTCTGTCCTTTTGTATTATAAATGGAAATTTCTGTGTAGCCCTCTTCTTTTGGAATGAAACTTATTTCCGTACTTTGAGAAAAAGGATTCGGATAATTTTGTAATGCAAAGGGATTCTCACTGTCTGGTGGAGTTGGATCATCTTCGTTAATCGAAGGAATTGTGATTGATATCGGACCATAATTTTGTGTTGTTCCTGCTCCATCCAGACTTTCGATCCAGTACCAGTAAGTATTTTCAACCACAACAGGATTTTCATCAACAAATGTATATTCAGTAGGTTCACTCGTTGTTCCAGCACCTTCAATCATGACATTATTGATCTGTTCAGCATAATCCAAAATTTCATTATCTGACCGATAAATATTCCAGCCGGCATTATCTGATTCAGATTGGGTAGTCCAATTTAGATTGAGAGAGCTGTTTACATATTCTGCGGTGAAGGAAGAGAGTATTACCGGTGTGGGAGGTTCAAAATCAGGAATACAATCTTCCGGATTCGAGTCAAGATTTGTAGTCCATAAATTTGTAAGATGATCGGGACCTCCATCTCCATTAGTATCGGAATTATCAGGTGCTGAATCACAAGCTCCCCAATTATCACCACCAGCAATTACTCCAACAGCCTTTATTACTGCTCCTGTTGGAACAATACAAGGTGTTAAATCTCCATAAATACTAAGCCATGGAATTGCAAGTTCCGCTGTTGTTGTTCCGGCAATTACACAACTACCACCAATCTCATTAGATGCATTATCAACAATGTTCCAGACCCACGGAGAACCACTATTCCAGCTTGCAATCATCAGGTCGATATCATCTGCACTATCAAAAGTGATATTTCTGGGATATGCGCCAGCATAGCCGTTACCACTATTAAAATCTGTTTCTCCGCCTGTAATTCCCATATCAAAATAAACTATCATAGCGTTATCTGATGCTGTATATTCAATTCCGACATACAAATTTACAGCATCCCAGGTAACCCATAAATTATCAAATTCATTTCCTGAACCCCAGGCAGAATCAGTTGTAGGATCATCAACTCGAAGTTCATCCAGATCCCAATCAGAAAGGTCACCATCAATTGTTGGGGTAGTATATGGTCCTCCCAATAACAATGAAACAGAAATTAAAAAGACAGTTAACAAAATAATTTTTTTCATATCTCCTCCTAATTTAATTTTCAATTCCTCTTTTCTTTTTTATCAAAAAACCTGTCAATAAGAAAATATTTTTTATTCGATTATTGCTTTAACTTCATAGAAATATTTATCAACCAAAGCGGCGTTTTCGTCGTTATAGGTGTTTGTATTCAAAGGAAGTGGATTTATCGGAGTTCCAAAATCACCATAAGGATCTTCTGAACGATAAACATTATAAGAAGGATCACCAAAAACAGCATCCCAGTAGATTTCAACATCATTTACATTGATTGTAGTTGTTACATTTTGGGGAACCGGAAGAGTATCATTCCAGTAATTCAAATCTAAAATTTGAGTAGGAGCAGAATCATCGATCGTAAAAGGTCTGTTATTGCAATCTTCCCACCACCAGGTTCTTGCAACTCCATCATCCCTCGTGAATTTATAATCGACATCAAAGGCTGAACCTGCAGGAAATGTAATGGTAGCAGTATAAACCAAATCTTCATCAGGATCAGTTAGACGTTTGCTTCCCGGAGTCCAGTCGAGAGGTGAAACACTTCCTTGAACAGAAACACCTCCAGCATACCAACTCGAATCTAATTCTCCCATATAAACCTGAAATGTAACATCGACTGCTTGAGATGTTCCACCGGCAAAATCATTAAAGAAAACGACCGGAATGACATGATTTTCTTCCGGAGTTGTTATGGTTCGATTTGAAATACTTTCCCATTCACTTCCGTTTATATATTTGTATTCGTAATAAGCTGATTCCAATTCTAATGTTACAGTATAAACATTATCTCGAGTTGGTGGATCCATTGGTGTTGCAGTAGGATTCCAACCATTAAAACTTCCGGCAAGAAAAACACCATCCTCGGAAACTGTCTGGTGCTGCATATCAACCTGAAAAGTAACATCATAAGTTGGTGGTGGCGCATCATTTACAGTTAGATTTCCGATTTCAGCAGCATAATAATAATCCGTATCTCCTGTAAATTGATAACGATATGTATAATCGTATTCTCCCGCTGCCATAGAACACACGAGATTATAAATATACTCATCATTACTGCCACCACCTGCATCTCCAAAATATGATGCAGCAAACCAAGTCCAGGTTTCATCTGGAGTCGAGCCATCAGTTCCGTAACCTAATTCTGCAGTTATTCCTTCTCCTTCACCGGGAGAATCAGTCACTCCAGCCATCCAAACCTGACCGTAAATATTTTCTGTCGTCTCACCTTGAACTATGGAGATTGAAAATGGCCACTGTAAATTTCCCCAACCAATCGAGGTTGAGAAAAGATTCAAACTAAAAACCACAATTAAAATTACTAAAAAAGATAATTTTTTCATCTTTAAATTCCTCCTATAATTTTCAACAAGACAATTTATTTTTTTTTTGATTAATGTAAAGCAAAAAAAACATTGACACTAAAATCAGTGATTAATTATAGATTTTCTAAAATATTCAGAGAAACGAATGAAAAAGATATTAATTTTTATAGGATTAGCATTACTACTTTTGTCCTGCAAAAAAGAGGATATTCTGAAAATCCATCTCTGGCATCAGATGGAACCGGCAAAAGAACCGCTCCTGAAAGAATTAGTAGCAGAATTTATAGAAAAAAATCCTGAAATCGAAGTAATTGTTCTGCATAAAGGAACAGAGGAACTGCGAACAGGTTACCAGGCTGCAGCAGCGTTTACCGGCGGAGGTCCGGAACTTGTTTACGGTCCTTCCGACAATCTCGGTGCTTTTGAAGTGATGAAACTGAAGAACAGCGACAAGAGCATTATCATGCCACTGGAAGATGTTTTTTCTGAAGATTTTCTAAATAAATTCATCGATAAAGGTTTGGTCGAATATAAAGGTCATATTTATCAGATTGCGGATAGACTGGGGA
>DRTC01000181.1 GCA_011372345.1 Candidatus Cloacimonadota bacterium | reverse complement strand
CTATGAAACAGACGAAGATGGAAATGAAAATAAGGAAAGATTTTGGATTCTGAAAGAAGAATTATTGCTCGAGCAAAAAAAGATATCAGGGAATTTGATTTCCTTTACCGGAAGTATTTTCCTAAAATTAATAGTTTTGTATATCATAGAGTGATCGAGGATGATCAAATCAAAAATGAGATCATCAGCAATGTTTTTTTCAAGGCAATGAACAAATTGCATCTTTTTCGTTTTTTGGATTCAAAAAAAAGTTCATTCTCTTCCTGGCTTTACAGGATAGCAGTAAATGAGATCAACCAATTTTATAGGAACAGGAAAAGAAATGCAAAGATCAATCAGGAATATTTGATAAACCAGGTTCCGGTCGCAAAATCTTATCCTGATTTTGAGATCGTCAGAAAAAAAATGAAAATATTAACGACAGAAGAACAGAATTTAGTAACTTTAAGATTTTTCGAGAAAATGAAATACAGAGAAATCGCAGAAATATTGAAGAAAAATGAAAATGCGGTAAAGGTCAGGATGCACCGGATCATAAATAAACTCAGAGATGCTTTGCAAGAGGAGTTTAAAAATGAATAAATTTGAAGAAAGATTATTAGAATTGGAAGTTCCCGAAACTGAAAATTATGAATTTCAGAATAAATTAAGACAAAAATTAAAGCACAAATATTTCAGTATTGAAAGGAAATATAAGAAAAGATACAAACTTGTAACTGCTTTTACCTGCTTGCTTGTTATTTTTATTATCTCGGTGATCTTAAAACCAAAGATCGTTGATGATATTAATCGGTTCGCTTTCCAAAAAGAAAAAATCGAGGGAACATCCAAAGAAGAAGAACTTGTCCCTATCGATAACTTCATCCGTCAGACATCTATTTATAATCCCAAACTGGTCAACAAGATCAATCCAACTAATTACCAGGAGGAAAAAGCATATATCATCAGAAAATATGTTTCATCCAAAAATGGTAATCTAATGATAATTTCTGAGTTTGATCAGGATAAACCCAAAAGAAAAAAATTGATAAGTATGGATAGTCATTGATTATAATGAATGAGGACTAAAAAGGATTCTGCATAATTGGGTAATTATTGAAAAATGAGCTGTCATTAAGTCCGGCAGTTCATGATGTTAAGGCTGGAGATTGCTTTGCAAGAATTCCTTCGTAAGATTCCTCGCAATGACAATTTTACATTATGCAGAATCCTTAATGAAGTATTTAAAAATAAGGAGGAAAAATGTATGAGAAAAAAATGTTTAGATTCGCTGTTAGTTTCTTAATTCTTATCTTAATAATAGCTCCCCTGGCAGCGAAAACCAAAGCTTTTATGGGAGTTTTTCTAAAAGATCTAAATGAGAAAGATTTCGAGAAATTTGGAGTCGAAGGAAAACATGGTGTGTTGATCACGGAAGTTATCGAAGATAAAGCTGCTGAAAAAGCAGGTTTCAAAGATGAAGATGTGGTCATTGCATTTGATGGTGACAAAGTCTATACTCTCGACCAGCTGACCAAGATGATCAACCTGCACAAACCCGGAGATAAAGTTCAGGTCAGAATTGTGCGAGATAAAAAGGAAAAAACCATTAAATTGACTTTAGGAGAAAAGGAAGTTCCGGAGAAAAAAACGAAAGCATACCTGGGTGTTTATGTGGAAAATCTGGATGAAGATGATTTTAAAGAACTCGGTTTGAAAGAAAAATATGGAGTTGAAATCGAAGATGTAGTCGAAGATGGTCCGGTTGATGAAGCAGGGATTCAAGAAGATGATGTCATCCTGCAAATAAATGATGATAAAATCTATACATCCGACCAGATAACCAAAATGCTGAAGATCCTCAAACCTGATCAGAAAGTGAAGATCAAAATATTCAGAGATGGTGAATATAAAACTTTTGATGTTGTACTCGGTGAAAAAGAAGATTATTTCAGTTTATTTTATGATCAGGATAGCAAAGTTTTCGACTTCTACAAAGATCCTGCATCTGTTTTTGTTTATAAATATGAAGATACGGATGGTAAGCATATTGGAGTTCTTCTTTCAGCTGAAAAAAAAGTAAAGAAAGAAGGTGATGAAGAAATCATCGAGAAGAAGGTTGTCATAGATGAAGTTTTTAAAGATTCTCCAGCTGATAAAGCAGGACTAAAAGAAGACGATATCATTCTGAAAGCTGATGGTAAAGAAATCGATAGCGTCAAAGATATCAAAAAAGCAATTTCCAAAAAAGAAGTTGGAGATAAAATTGAACTGGAAATAAAACGAAAGAAAAAGATCAAGACTTTTAAGGTTGAGATCGCCAAGAAAAAAGATTTTGATCTTAAAAGCAATAAAGTTGAAGTCTTTCTCGAAGACGGTGATCTGAAGGTCTGGGTCGATGGGAATGAAGAGCATCTTTTAGATATTGACCATTTAAAAGATAATATCGATAAGATCAAGATCCTGAAAAAAGAACATCTCGAAGACCTTGATGATCATATTCAAAAAGAAATAAATGTCGAAATCGAAGAATTTGGTGACATTTAAATAAAGTTTACTTGAAAAGCTTGTTTCGTCCTCCTCCCAATAATATCGGAGAAACAAGAAGAACCTGCAAGAAGCCCTGAATTATTCAGGGCTTTTTTACTTTAGTTTAGCAACGAACAAATACTAACAAAAAGAACATTGCTTATTCCCAAACTTCTGTTTGGGAACGAGAGAGAATCCAATGGCATTCTCAAACAGGGGATTGGGAACGAGAGAGAAATCAATGGCATTCTCAAACAGGAGTTTGGGAACGAGAGAATGAACTAATAAACTTGCCAAATCTTCAAGATTTGGCAAGTTTCTATCCAAAAGAAAAAACGATTCTTATTGACACCTGAAGAGACAATCAAAGTTTTCAATCATGAATTAAATCAAAAAGAGGAATTAAATGAAAAAAAGAATTATTGCTTCTCTATATATATTCACACTGATCTCAACCATACTTATTTCCGAACCTTTCAGTTTTGTTGTGATGGGAGACAGTCGTCCTCCAACCGAAGAGCAGCCTTATGTCTTTTATAAAGTTCTCGATAAGATAAACGAACTCGAGCCTGACCTGGTATTTTCAACAGGAGATATCATTATCGGATATACTGAAGATAGACAGAAATTGAGCAAAATGTATGATGATTTTGAAGAAGTTGTTGCAAAGATCATGGATTTTCCTCTTTACATTGTACCCGGAAATCACGACAATGTGGATGTAGATTCCCTGAAAAATGAATTTACCGATAGATTCGGTCCGACTTTTCAAAGTATTAAATATGAAAACAGTTATTTTATTATCCTCAGCAGTGAAGAACCGGACCAGGAAAACCAGATCATAGGCAAACAAAAAGTATGGCTGCAAAATGAATTACGGAAAGCTCAAGCTTATGAGCATATTTTCGTTCTTGTTCATCAACCTTTATATCCAAAAATTGAACATATCGGAAGAAGTCTCGATAAATTTCCTGAGGAAAGAGACGAACTTGCGGAACTCCTTAAAAAATCTAAGGTAGATATGGTTTTTGCCGGTCATATCCATATTTATAATTATACGGTTAAGGATGGTCTTCATCAGATCATAACCGGAGGAGCAGGTGCTCCGCTGTATGCAGATACTCCCGGAGAAGGGGGATTTTATCATTTCATTCAGGTTCTTGTGAATGGTGATGATGTCGATTACCGGATCGTTCCTGTAGAGAGTGAAGTCTGGGAAGCTGAAAAACTGATCATTGCCGGATATTATGAAAAAGCGATCGAGCAATCAATGAAAGCAATGGAATATTTACCCGAACATCCGGAATCCTGTTTCCCGTCAATTCTCGGATATAAACTTCTTAATCAGGATTTTCCGGCAAAAACAATGTATGATAAATTGAGGATTATCTTGAACAATGATTTCAAAACTGCGAGCCGATTTGCTTATTTTTGTTATGATCTGAAGTTTTATGATCTTGCTGAAGAATATTTCCTGAAATCTACGGAAATCGATATTACTTCTTATGATTCATTTTATCGTCTCGGCAGGATAAAGGAAAAAACAGAAGATCACAAACAAGCGATCGAATATTATCAGAAAGCTCTATTCCTGACGGACAGCGAAAAGAGAAAACAACGACTACATGATAAAATTGAAAAGCTCGAACAGAAGAAGGATAATTGAACGAACAAAACTTGCAAAATTTTTAAAATTTGGCAAATTTACTTAAACAAGTTTACCTAAACAAGTTTACCTAAACAAGATACCGATCCTGTTCTTTGCTTAACCTTGTAAATTGATTTACTTTTTCATTTGACAGGAAAAGAATTATTTTGAGATAAGAAACAAAGGTCAATAAGAAGTATTTTGATGTTATATTATATTTCAAGCATCATATTTCATCAAAAAAAGGAATTATAGTCTATGAGGAAAAAAATTGATTCAAGATTATTAAAGATAGTTTTTGAAGATATTTTGTTTCTAACATCAGAATTAAAAAAAGATATTAAAAATGAATCCCTAAGGAGAATAAGTCCAATACTTAGAAGACTTTTGATCCAGCAGGAATTATCTCAAGCATGTAATATGCTTGGGATAAAAGCAAGAATTTATGTACCTTCAAATGCTGAAAGAATTAATAAGTCAAACTTGGACTTTGAAGTTTTTCAAAGTGGTGGAGCAGTATTCAAAGGTATGTCAGTTGATAATATCTTTTCTAAACCTGGTGAGTACTTATCAGCAAACTCTAAAAAAGATAGAGAAAAAGTTATGGATATTTT
>DRTC01000180.1 GCA_011372345.1 Candidatus Cloacimonadota bacterium | reverse complement strand
TATTGGACAACGCAAAGTGAAACAGATAATCTCGGCTGGAATGTTTATCGAAGTGAATCAGAAATAATCGAGCAGTCTGACCAGATCAATCAGCAGATGATTTCAGGAGCTGGAACTACAACCGAACCGACCGATTATGAGTTCACAGACGGATATGAGGTTGTTCCAACAAATACTTACTGGTATTGGCTCGAAAGTGTTAATTCTTCCAGTCAAACCGATATTTACGGACCAATAGAACTGACCATCCCGGAAGATATCGAACCGGAAGAATTCCCTGAACATACAGCCCTCATCGGAAACTTCCCGAATCCTTTCCATTCCAAGAATGATCCGACAACTATCTTTTTTGCCATCAGGGAAGGAGAGATCGGAAATCTAACGATCTTCAATATTAAAGGACAGCAAGTAGAAAATGTACAGTTTGAACCGGGAAACAGGAATTATAAATGGAATTCAACCGGATATTCCTCAGGAATTTATTTCTACAAATTGGAAACCGAAAATTATAAAGCAGTGAAAAAAATGTTACTGCTCAAATAATCTTTAGATGATCGTATGAAAACAAAAGAAAGCCGGAGAATATTCTTCGGCTTTTTTTATTAAAATTAATTTTCTTGACTGGATTATCACATAGATTGAATTTATGTTCCTGATGGATCTGGAAATATTGTTTTCGGAATTGAAACTGAATTTCATCCTGTTCTGACTTGATAGATTGCATGTTCGAAACGAAAAATCCTACTCAAATTAACTATTCGTTTTCAATCAAAATTTTTATATGTGAACAAGGTAGCACAGAATTGCATTCTGTGAGAAATTTCACATTTTGCAAAAATGTGTTACAGGGATACTTTCCGAAGCTTTCCCCAAAGAAATTCTTATTACTATGATTCGGAAAGTTCTATAAAAGTGAAAGGATTCAAAACAAGTTTTGAACTACAGTAACTCAAACCGTCCTGTTTGAGAATGTGGAGTAAAATAACCGTGTTGTTTTATGCATCAACGCAGTTGATGCACTCCCAAAAAGATAGTTTTTGTTAGTTGCAAAAAAATTAAAGGGGGTCTTAAAATGCAAAAAACAAAATGTTTAGTTATGTTGATCGGAGTGATCTTATTATCATTCCAAATTTTCGCAACAGACCACAGCGGAACGATTTCATCAAATGAAACCTGGTATGTCGGAGGTAGTCCGCATCATATTACAGGTGATCTAACAGTTGCGAATGGGATTACTTTAACCATTCAGGCAGGTTGCACTGTTAAATTCAATGGTGATTATATATTCACAATTTATGGTGTTCTCTCTGCCAATGGAACATCAGGAAGCCATATCACGATCACATCCAATGCGGGAACTCCAGCTGCCGGAGATTGGGATTACATCTATTTCAATGGTGCCGATGCAGGCTGTCTTCTCAATTATTGTGACATTCGTTATGGTGGTCTGGCTTATGGGAACATCCTGATGTATAACTCCGGAACAAATGTAGTGATCACGAACAGCACCATCGAACAAAGCGGAACTGCGGGAATTTATCTGAACAATTCCAGTTCTCCGACCATTTCCGATTGCATCATTCAAAACAATACTACTTACGGAATTTATTGTAATTCTACAAGTTCTTATCCGGATATCAGTGATTGCTCCATCCTGAACAACGGCAGTTATGCGATCGCAACTTATGCCAATAATGTCAAAGATATAACCGGAACAATGACCATTTCGGGAAACACTTACAATTCAGTATACATTTATTCAGCAACAGTCTATACCGGAACCTGGTTGGATCATAATGTTCCTTATGTTATCGGCGGCAATATCACTGTCGATAATGAAGACAGTTTAACTATCGACCCGGATTGTGAGATCAGGTTCAATGGTAATTATCAGTTACAGATTCAAGGAACACTTATCGCAGACGGAACTCCTTCCGAACATATCACCTTTACTTCCAATTTAGAACCGCAAAATCCAGGT
>DRTC01000179.1 GCA_011372345.1 Candidatus Cloacimonadota bacterium | reverse complement strand
TGGCAAAAACAAAAGTATTTGATGAAAATCTAAATGAATATGAGAAGTGGTTCATTATCAATGAATTTGTCTATAAATCGGAATTGCAGGCAGTGCAAAAAGCCATTCCTGAAAATAAAAAAGGTATTGAAATAGGAATCGGGAGCGGACTTTTTGCAAAACCTCTCGGCATTGTGGAAGGAATAGAACCTTCATCCAAAATGCGAAAAAAAGCAAGAGAGAGAAATCTCAAAGTTATCAATGCTGTTGCGGAAGATTTACCTTATCCGGATGCAAGCCGGGATTTCGCTTTGATGGTAACTACGATCTGTTTCGTGGATGATATTTACAGAACTTTCCAGGAAGCTCATCGAATTCTCAAACAAAATGGTCATCTGATAATCGGATTCGTAGATAAAAAAAGTCCTATAGGTAAATTTTATTTAGAACATAAAAATGAGAGTCTGTTTTATCAGGATGCGAATTTTTTTGGCACCAAAGAAGTTTATGAATTGCTCGAGAAAACAGGATTCACAATAAAAAAAACTTATCAGACAGTTTTTGGAAAATTGAACGAAATCAATCAAGTTCAGGAAACATTAACAGGCTATGGAAAAGGCAGTTTTGTTGTTATTAAATCAAAGAAAGTGAGTGCTTAAGAACTTCTGATTGTCCGGCAGTTGCCGGACATCCGAATGTTCTGTATATTAATGGATTTACATTCAGAGATGCGATGCACAATTGGAACTAAAATCAAAGCAGATGAAAAAGTTAAAAATAAAAAAGTAAGCATAATAAAAAATTGTTTTCTGTTTGAAGAAAGAAAGAGGTAACAATTGAAATATTTTGATGTGATCATCATTGGTGGTGGACCTTCCGGATTAATCACCGGAGTAACGGGTAAGAAACAAAATCCTGATAAAAGTTTCTTAATTATTAAAAAAGAAGAAAAAGGGCTGGTTCCTTGTGGAATTCCTTACATTTTTCACGACCTGAAAGATATTTCCCAGAATGCCACGAATTCCGATCCTTTTATTAAGGCTGGAGGTGAAATTTTAATCGATAGCGTTATCAATATCGATCTTGAAAATAATACTCTGGAAACCGCTGAAGGCAAAGAATTTTCCTACGAAAAATTAGTTTTTGCTACCGGTTCTTATCCCAATATTCCTACTTTTATTAAAGGTTACGATCTGGAAGGAGTGGAATACATAAAAAAAAGTTACGATTACATTGATGCTTTAAAATCTAAAACCGATAAAGCTGAAAATATTGTAATCATCGGCGGTGGATTCATTGGAGTGGAAATAGCCGAACAACTTGCCAAATATGAAGATAAGAATGTTTCTCTCATAGAAATGGAAAAATTCTGTCTATTTCGTGCTTTCTCCGAAGAAGTGGCAGCAAAGGCAAACGAGGTTATTGGAAAAGCAAAAATTCACCTATATACAGACAATAAAATTGAAGAGATTATTGGTGAAAAAGGAAAAGTAGAAGCGGTAAAACTGACAAATGGTTTAGTACTGAAAGCAGATCTTGTTATTGTAGCAATTGGTTATAAACCGAATACGGAATTAGCCCGAAAAGTTGGTTTGGAAATTAATCATAATGGAGCAATAAGATGTGATAATTATCTGCGTACTCGCAAGCAGAATATTTTTGCGGTTGGAGATTGTTCACAAACAATCGGTTTTGTAACCGGCAGAACCGATAGTATAATGCTTGCTTCCACTGCTACGGCAGAAGCAAGAATTTTAGGATATAACCTCTTTGCGATCAAACTTCTCCGAAATTTTGTGGGAACTCTTTCCGTATTCTCAACCGAAATTGGTGGAACTGTATTTGCTTCAGCAGGAGCGATCGAACAAAGCGCAAAATATGCAAATATAGATTATGTTACAGGTAAATTCGAAGATGTAGATAGACATCCGGGAACTATAAAAGATGCAAAAAAAATAATGACCAAATTGATAGTTTCACCTCGTAATGGCATAATTATCGGTGCAGAAATGTATGGTGGAAAATCAGTTGGGGAACTGATCAATGTTGTTGGTTTAGCCATTCAGAAAGAAGTAACTGTATATGAACTGATATCTTATCAAATCGGAACGCATCCGCTTTTAACCACGGCTCCCACGAAATATGCTCTGATAAAGGCGGCAGAAATGGCTATTGAGAAGATAAGACAACAAATAATATAAAAAAAGGAAATAATAAAATGACCAAAATAGACAAAGAAAAATGCATTGGATGTGGTGTTTGCGTTAATATCTGTCCAACCGGTTTTATAATAGATAATGCGATTGCTGAAATCATCGATGAAAATGCCGATTGTATAGAGGAAGCTGCTGCTGCTTGTCCGGTGGGAGCAATTATCACAGATAATGAAAAAAATGCCGAATCAAAAGCAAAGGAAGAAATCATTCCCGAATCGAGAGAAAGTACCGGAGGATCTTATCGCAGTTACGGTCGAGGTAACGGACAAGGATCTGGTTCAGGCAGAGGCGGCGGACGAGGAAGAAATCAAGGTTTGGGTCGGGGACAAGGCGGATATTGTGTCTGTCCGAGTTGCGGCTATAAAGAACCGCATCAAAGAGGTGTTCCGTGTTACGAAACTCGCTGTCCGAAATGTAATTCGGTTTTGAAGAGATACTAATTGTGTAAAACATACATTCTTGTTTGTTATTGTTCTCTGATTCAAAATCGGAATTGGGAAATAGTGCTCGAACGAAAAGTATTGTTTTCAAGACCTTACGGATGGTTGAGCTTGCGAAACCTCCGTAATGGTCGGTATTTTAGTTCAACCATTGCGAAGATCTGCGACCATTCGCAAGGTTTCGGAGTTTTCGTTCAGACACTAAATAAGAAATCAATAACCTGTAATTTTAAAGTTTATGGGAAAAGTGTAACTCAACTTGCCAAGTTGAGAAATCGAGTTGTTAAAGATCAACAAAATAGACTTTTCAAATAATCTCTTCAGGGATGGTAAATATAAAAATTATGAACAAAAAAAAATATTATCCTGAATCGAAAGTTGAAATCCACGATTTTGCTGCCAGATATTACGACCGCATTTTGGATATTGCCACACTGGGAACTTATCCGTTTTTTATTCGAAATGCAATCTTGAAAATGGATATCAAGCCAGCGGACAGAATCCTTGATTTCGGTGCAGGAAGCGGGAGAAACGCACTTTTGATGCGGCAGTTTCTTTCCAAAGAAGGAGAAATTGTCGGGCTGGATGTTTCTGATGATATGATTGCTCAATTTGAGAAAAAAACAAAGCGTTTTGAAAATGCGGAAGTTCTAAAAAAACGCATCGACGAACCGCTCGATTTCAACAAGGAATTCGATAAAGTCTTCATCTCTTTCGTGTTGCACGGTCTTCCGCAGCCGGTTCGTAATATTGTTATTCATAACGCTTTCCGGGCTTTGAAACCGGGTGGATCATTTTTTATTCTGGACTATAATGAATTCGATTTGAAAAAAATGCCTTTCTTCCTCAAAATTCCGTTCCAGATCATCGAATGTCCGTATGCTTTTGATTTTATCGAGAAAGATTGGAAACAAATTTTGACGGAAAAGGGATTCAAAGAATTTGCGGAACATCTTTTTTTCCATAAATATGTCAGATTGCTCGGAGCGAAGAAATGAAAATTGCGATTCCCACAAACGACGGAAAGAATATTTTCTTACAAATGTTGGGAAGAGCAAAAGAATTTCATATTTATGAGATTATAAACAATAAAATCAGATTTCTCGAAAAAAGAAATAATCCTTTTGAAAAAACTTTGCAACCTTTAAAAACTCTTGATGTGTATAAGATAATAAGCGATTGTGATATTATAATTTCTCATAAGATTGGAAAAAAAGGAATTGAAAGGATAGAAAAAAGAGGAATGAAACTCATTTTTGAGAAGGGAGAAATTTCTGATTCTCTAAAAAATTTAATTGGAGGAAAAATGTTAGATTTAAAAAATCAATTTATCTTTGCACCCATCAAACTCGGTTATAGCAAAGATGGAAAAATCAATGATCGTCATCTTGCTTTTTATCAGGAGAGAATCAAATTTTTAGGGGCTGTCATTCCCGAACCTTTATACATCGATAAAGGCTTGAGAGAAATTCCAACTCAATTAGGAATCGATAATGATGACAAACTCGAAGGTCTGCAGAAACTAACAGAATTGATCCACGAAAATGGAACAAAAGTAATTGCTCATTTGAATCATCCGGGAAGAATGGCAAATCCCAAAATCCCTGGGAATTATTTTGTTTCTTCCACCAATTGTGCTTGTAAAAACAGTGGTGCAAATCCGAAAAAATTAGAAAAAGAAAATTTCAAAGATGTTATAAAATTATTTGTTGATGCGGCTGTGAGAGCGGAAGAATCAAATTTTGATTTTATCGAATTACAATTCGGTCACGGCTATCTTTTGGCTCAATTCATTTCACTGGCTGTGAATGACAGAACAGATGAATACGGTGGAAGTTTTGAAAACAGGATCAGATTTCCGCTCGAAATTTTAAGAGCAGTAAAACAAACTGTAAAAATTCCCGTGATTGCTCGTTTAAGCGGAGATGAAATGACTGAAAACGGAATCAAACTTCCCGAGATGATCAAATTCTCCAAGATTCTGCAAGAAAATGGAATTGCTGCTTTGCATGTTTCTGCTGGAACTGTTTGTTCGACTCCACCCTGGTATTTCCAGCATATGTTCGTTCCTAAAGGAAAAACTTGGGATATGGCAAAAAAAATTAAAGAAAATGTCGATGTTCCAGTCATCGCAGTTGGTCAAATCAATGAATTTAAAGATATTGAAAAGATAAATCGTGAACAAATGGCGGATTATCTTGCAGTGGGAAGAGCGCTGGTTACTGATCCTGATTTTGTGGGAAAATATTTGGGAAAAGTAAAAGGAAGTATTGCTCCTTGTCTGGCTTGTGCCGAAGGTTGTCTGGGAGGAGTGAAATCGGGTAAAGGTTTACAATGTCTGGTTAATCCCGCTGTTGGTAAAGAAAGTGAGTTAATTACCAAAGCCGAGAAATCTAAAAAAATCGCGGTTGTCGGAGCTGGACTTGCCGGAATGGAAGCCGCAATTGTTCTGAAAAAACGAGGACACGAAGTTGACCTTTATGAAAAGGATAATTTAGGAGGTCAATTTATCTATGCTCCACTTACTCCTCATAAAAAATCAATGGAAAAATTGATTCCATTTTTTAAGAGCGAGTTGAAATCTATGGGAGTGAATGTTATTTTCAAAGAAATTACGAATTTTGAAGATATTGCGAAATATGATACCGTAATATTGGCAACCGGTTCTAAACCTGCTGTTCCGAAAATTGAAGGATTAGATAAATTTTTCTGGGCAGATATCCTTTTGAAAGAATATTTACCCGAAAATAAGAATGTTCTGATTGTTGGAGGAGGTTTGATTGGCGTCGATATTGCTACCGCTTTAATTCCTAAAAACAATAAAGTTACGATTGTAAAACGAACGACTGATTTTGGTGAAGATATGGAAATGATCTCCAAAAAACTTTCGCTCGCTATTATGAAAAAAAATCAAACCGTTTTCAGTGATCATACTCATATCAAAAAAATAGAAGGAAAAACAGTTTATGCTGAAAGGAACGGAGAATCTATAAAATTCGAGGATATAGATTTGATCGTAGTTTCCACAGGTATGAGAAGTTACAATCCTCTTGAAGAAAAGTTAAAAGGTAAAGTGCCGCTCTATCTGATCGGCGATGCGAAAGAAGTCGGTGATGCCCAAGATGCGATCAAGGCCGGATATCAATTAGCAATGAAATTGTAGAATCGTAACTCAACTTGCCAAGTTGAAAAGAGAAAATCGAAATCTTGAGAAAAGAAATTCTAAATGATTGAAAAGGCTGCTGAACTCATTAAAAATGCAAAACACATCACTGCCTTCACCGGAGCAGGAATTTCCGTAGAAAGCGGAATTCCTCCCTTTCGTGGGAAAAATGGTTTATGGAGCAAATTCGATCCGATATTTTTAGACATCAGTTATTTTCAGCAAAATCCGTTAAAATCCTGGAAATTGATCAAGGAAATTTTCTATGATTTCTTTGGAAAAGCAGAACCGAATGCGGCTCATTTTGCTCTGGCTGAAATGGAAAAAAAGGAATATATAAAAGCGATTATAACTCAAAACATTGATAATCTTCATCAACAGGCAGGGAGCAATGAAGTTTATGAATTTCACGGTAATTCCAGAGATTTGATCTGTATTAATTGCGGGAAAATTCATTCAGCAGAGAAAACTGATTTTTCCAATTTACCTCCAAAATGCGATTATTGTAGAAATGTCCTCAAACCTGATTTCGTCTTTTTCGGAGAACCGATTCCCGAACCGGCAAGAACAAATTCCTTTCTGGAAACTGAAAAAGCAGATGTTTTCCTGCTGATCGGAACAACCGGTGAAATTATGCCTGCATCACTGATTCCCATTCAAGCGAAAAGGAATAATGTAAAAATCATCGAAGTAAACATCCAATCATCTAATTATACAAACACGATTACCGATGTTTTTTTAAGAGGAAAAGCAACTGAAGTAATGAGTAAGTTATTGAAATATCTGGAGGAAAAGTAAGATGAAAATTACAATCGTTTATGATAATACTTCCATCAGAAATGATTTAATTGCAGATTGGGGATTTTCCTGTTTTATAGAATTCAATGACAGAAAAATTTTATTCGATACAGGCGGGAATGGAAGAATCTTATTGGAAAATTTGATCAATCTAAATATCGATCCGGAAAAAATTGATGATGTTGTGATTTCTCATCCTGATTTTGATCATATCGGCGGACTCTCACATATTCTAGATTTGAATCAGAAAGCAGTGATTCATAATCCCATCTCCTTTCGCGGAATCAGATATCCTAATAAAGTGAAATATTACCGCAAACCCACAGAAATTTATGATAACATTTTTACAACCGGAGAATTAGGAAAACGGGAACAATCTTTGTCAATTAATACAGAAAAAGGATTAGTTCTGATCGTTGGTTGCGGACATCCTGGAGTGAGAAGAATAATCGAAACGCTACTTGAATTTACTGAAATCATCGATTCTTTTTCTGGTCTTGGAAATATTTATGCGATCATAGGGGGATTGCACGGATTTAATGAGTTTGAAGTTTTGCGAAATATCGAGAAAGTCTGTCCTACTCATTGCACCCGACATATAGATAAAATTGAAAGACTCTTTCCGGAAAAGTTCATTAAGGGTGGAGTTGGAACGATCATTGAATTCTGAAAAAGTATGGATATTAAAGAATTGTTAAACTGCCAACTTTGTGAATTAAGCAAAACAAGGACAAATGTAATCTTTGGAGAAGGTGACAAAGATGCTGATATTATGTTGATTGCTCAAGCACCGGGAGAATTGGAGGATAAAGAAAATAAAATGTTCATCGGTCCTTCCGGCAAGATGCTCGATAAATTGTTACAGAATGCACAAATCTCACGAGAAGAAATATATATAACTAATCTGATAAAATGTAATCTTCCCCAAAATCGAAGACCAAAACAAAGAGAAATTACTGCCTGCTCCGGATATTTGGAAAAGGAAATTTTGGAAGTAAATCCAGAAATATTGGTTCCTCTCGGCTATTATGCAACTAAATATCTGTTTGCAAAATATGAATTGAATCCCTTCACAAAAAAAGAATTTTCCTTGAAAATCGGAAAATCGTTTCCTGTAAAAAACCGCATTATTTTCCCTTTATCTCATCCTGCATCTTTACTTTATCATCAGGAATTTTTTGAAAGTACTGTGAAAAATTATAAAAAATTGAAGAAACTCATCCCCTAACCCCTTCTCTTGAGAAAAGAAGGGGAAATAAAAAATGAATTTTTTATTTCTTTTTTTTGTTCCCTCTCTTTTCAAGAGAGGATTAGGGTGAGTTAAAAGGAGGAAATCCCAAATGCATATTTCAAATCGAGTAAAACAAATCAAAAAATCTGCCATTCACGAGATGACCAGATTATCCAAGCAATACGATGATGTTGCTTTTTTATCGTGGGCAAAACCAACTTCCGGAACACCGGAACATATCAATGAAGCAGCAATTTCCGCCATCAAGAAAGGTTTGACCGGCGGATATTCCCAAAATGACGGTTTACCGGAATTAAGAGAAGAAATCGTGAAAAAACTGAAACGCGATAATAATATCGAAACGAATATTTCGGAATTGCTGCTAACTGTCGGAGCGATCGAAGGTCTTGCTGCGGCTGTGATGGCAACCATCGATCCCGGTGACGAAGTGATCTTGCCTACTCCCACTTATTCGACTCATATTCGTCAGGTTCGGATCGCATCCGGAAAACCGGTGTTAGTTCCACTTCTCGAAGAAGAAAATTTCGCTTTGGATATCGATGCTATTAAAAATGCTGTAACTTCCAGAACTAAAGCGATTTTATACTGTAGTCCCAGCAATCCGACCGGAACAGTTTTCCTAGAAGAAAAACTCCGTCAAATTGCAGAAATTGCTCTGGAAAATAACTTGATGGTCATCACTGATGAGGCTTACGAATATTTTGTTTTTGATGCTAAAAAGCACTTTAGCATTGCTTCCATTCCTGAAATGAAGAAAAATGTTATCAGTTGTTTCACTTTCACAAAATCTTATGCAATGACAGGTTGGAGAATAGGTTATTTACACGCTGACGAGGAAATAATTCCCCAAATCAAAAAAGCACATATTCCATTCGCGATTTGTGCTCCCGTTGTTTCTCAATATGCAGCGATCGGTGCTTTAAAAGGTTCTCAAGATTGCATATCTGAATTCAGGGAACATTATCTGAAAACAAGAAATTTGATGTGTGAACGGCTCGATGCTCTCAACGAAATATTCGAATATGTAAAACCGGAAGGGTCATATTTAATGTTTCCAAAAATTCTGGGTGAGCAGGGAAAGGATTCGATTGAATTCAGTAAAAAATTATTGCAGAAAGCAAAAGTTTCCACAACTCCGGGTATTGCCTTTGGTCCTACCGGAGAAAGTCATATCCGGCTTTCCTTTTGCGTTCCGGAAAGTATGATCAACAAAGCATTTGACAGAATGGAGGATTATTTCGGAAAGAGATAATATGAAGCAGAAAGAATGCAGATGGTATTATTGTTGCCCTATGAAATATTTTCTGGAAAAAGGAAAATTGGATAAAAAATGGGTGGAAAAATATTGCTTTGGTAGTTGGGAAAAATGTATTCGTTATCAAAAAGAAGAAAATGGAATTTATCATCCGGATAAGATGCTGCCGGATGGAACGATAGATGAGAATTTACGGTAAAAAGAAAGTAATAAAGGATAAAAATGAAATATTTATTTGGTCCCGTTCCCTCTCGCAGATTGGGAATTTCTCTCGGAGTTGATCTTGTCCCGCATAAAGTCTGCAGTTTGAACTGCGTTTATTGTGAAGTCGGAAGAACTACAAATCTAACTATTGAAAGAAATGGATATATTCCTGTTGATGAAGTGATAGATGAACTTAAAAATTATCTAAACCAGAAACCTGAACTTGATTTCATCACTTTTTCAGGTCAGGGAGAACCGACTTTGAACAGTGGTTTGGGACAAGTCATAACTTTCATCAAGGATAATTATCCGCAATACAAAGTTGCTGTGATCACTAACGGAACTCTTTTCTGGGATAAAGAAGTTCGCGATGAAGTGTCTCGAGCTGATGTTCTTCTTCCTTCTTTAGATGCTGTGTCCGAATTATCCTTCCTGAAAATAAATCGTCCTAATAAGAACCTGAACATAAATCAAATTATTGAAGGTCTGATAAAATTAAGGAAGGAATTCAAAGGTAAAATCTATCTGGAAATTTTCTTGGTTCCAAATATGAACGATACCAGAGAAGAATTGATTTTATTAAAAGATGAAATTCAAAAAATTAAACCGGATTTAGTTCAATTGAACACTCTTGATAGACCCGGAACGGAAAGTTGGGTGCAGTCTGTTTCCAGAAAAAAATTGGAAGAAATATGCGATTTTTTTAAACCTATTCCAGTTGAAATTATTTCCAAACCGGAAAACAGGAAAAAAATTCAAAGTTTTAACCAGAATATTGCCGACCAGATATTGGAAACAATCAAGAGACGACCTTGCACAGACACGGAACTTTCTGAAATCTTAAATATTCATCTGAATGAATTGAATAAATACTTGAGCGAATTAATTGATTATAATGTGATTACATCCGAGAGGAAAGAAAGAGGTATTTTTTTCAAAATCAATAATGAAAATACAAATTTGTGAATTTTAAAACCTTCAAGGTTTGCTAAACCTTGAAGGTTTTGTAAAAGATAGATATTA
>DRTC01000178.1 GCA_011372345.1 Candidatus Cloacimonadota bacterium | reverse complement strand
TTTTGGAATTTATATTCTGAAAATAGTTTCCAGTACCGGGGAATTAAATCAGAAAAAAGCGATTGCAGTGATAAAATGAAGATTTTGCAAATTAGAAGCCAGAGATCAGATAGTAGAAATTGGAAATTAGAAATTAGAAAAAATCTTCGATTTCAATCATCGTTCCCAATCCCCCGATTGGGAATGTTCCTCCTGATCCTTTCCTTGTTCCTTGTCCCTTGCACCTTGTTCCCGAACTTTATTGGAATGAATTGGGGAGCAAGGGCTTATTCTCTCGGAAATACTTTTGTTGGTTTGGCGGATGATCCGAGTTCTATTTTCTGGAATCCGGCAGGAATAACAAAAATCGATAAATATTCCTTTAGTTTTTCCCATCAGAATTTGTTCGGGATCGATGATCTTTATAATGAAATGTTTGCTGCTGTTCTTCCATTTAAATTTTCACCGATCGGATTAGGTTGGACGCAAGTAAATCTTCTCGGAGAATATTCCGAACAGGTTATTTACTTATCGAGCGGCAGATCTTTCTGGATTAATAAAATACCGATTCGGATCGGAGTTAGTGCCAAGCATTATTTTGTTAATGTCAAGGGTTATAAAAATGCGGATTCTCCTTCCAATTTTGATCTGGATTCGGGGATATTAATTCAGACGACAAAAAAAATAGCAGTTGGATTTACGGTAAAAAATATAACTCGACCTAAATTCAAATTTATGGATTTAAAAAACAGCATTTACAGAAAGTACTCGATCGGATGCTGTTATACTTGGAAGAATTCCTTGAATCTTTTATTCGATTATGTCTGGGATAAAAACTCGGAAGAATTTCATCTTGGTGGTGAGATGTGGTTTTATGAGGTTTTTGCACCAAGAATCGGTTATTGTAATGAAAATCTTACCGCCGGTTTCGGCATAAAGACAAAAAGATGGAATCTCGATGGAACTGTTTATGCAGACGATGCTTTGGGAAATACTTACAGAATATCGTTAGGATTTCAATTTGGTAAGAAAAAGAAAGAAGAAATCAAAGAAGAACCTGAAGAAAAGGAATGGTATGAAAAATATCCCTGGGTTAAAGAAGACAAATGGAATGATCTTAAAAGAAAGATCTATAAAAAGAATCCTCTTTGGTTCAGATGATCAACAAAACCTTGTCCCGAATACATTCGGGAGTCGCAGACCTTCGCAATGGTTGAAATTGAAACTTGACTTAAGACGCAGTCTTGAGTTAAGTTGAAATATTTCAGTGGATTAGAAAACTTAAGTCAAGTCGGCTAAAACAAACTTAATTCATGTTTTCATAGCAATGTTTGTTTAAAAAATTAGACCTTCTTCAAGGTCGATTAGAGTTATTATGAAAGAAAAAATTGTAGTAATATTTCTCTATTTGTTCTTTTTTAATATTTTATCCGGAACTCAAATGAGAATTGAAGGATATTATGAAGGAATAATAGAAAATCAAAAAGAATCCGAAGATTATGAATGGGATGCAAGTTCTCTTTTTTATAAATTTGATACAAGATTATATGCTGACCCTTTTCCGTTTGCTCATCTTTATTTTTTCTTTCAAAATAAAAATTTCGGAGATTATGATTCTTTTGGCACAAAGTATTATTACAAAACAGATAATACAACATATTTGAATAATGCCCAACTATCATTCAGACAGGAAAGAAATAATAATGGCTTTGAAACCAAACTCTTTTTCCGAGGAAGTGACAATTATTGGTTAGACGGCACCATGCTCGAACTTCTCGATGTCGATAAAGTAAAGAATGACGATAATGGAAGAGGTGTTCGATTTGATTTCTGGCATTCATTAAATGGAAGTGCTTCTTATGTTTTTTCGGATTTTTCGGGAAATGGTAATAATGCAGAAGATATTCATCTAGCAAGATTAAGACAATCATTCTTTAATAATAAATTGTTTGGAGGATTGTTTTATTTTAGGAGAAACAGACCTTCCGGAATAAAAGAGGATTATGAAGAAGTTGCCGCCACCGATATAAAATTTTCTCTGGGAAGGTATGATTTCAATTCGGAATTTTCTTTCTGTAATGACTACTTTAATGAAGAATTTCAAACCAAAAATAAAGAATTTAGAGAAAAAGGTTTTACAAGTATCGAAGGTATTAAAGATATTTTAAAATCGAATATTGCTCTAAAAGGTGAAATAAAAGGATTCAGAATTGGAAATTCTAATATTGGTTTCTGGAATTTTTCTCCCGGTTATTGGAGTTATGGAGAAACTTTTCAATCCAGTTTCGATAAAGATGATAATCCAAATAATGAATACGGTTTCTGGCTGAATAGTTATTTTCTCGTTCCCACAAGGGCAATAACAGTTACTCTAAACTGGTCTCAATACAAAAAACATATTCCCAATATCTATCAAAACAAACAATATTATGATCCCTCCAACAAACTATATTCGGAAGTTTACCTGGAATTTATCAACGGCTTTAAAGGCAAAGTTTATCTCGAAAGAAGGAAAGAAGAAGATAAAGGAGTAGCAGCTAAATATTATGATTTATTCACCGAATTGTCAGTTGAGAATCGACTCGGAAAATTTCTTACTCAATTTATGATCAGAGATTGGGGTGACCTTTGGGAAAAACAGCAGATAGGTATCGAGTGCAGCATAAACTTATCCGAGAAATTAAGGCTTTTTACCAGAGCCTTGATCTCGGAAGAGCGATTCGGATTAAGACAGATTTTTTTTGGAGAAATCCAATATAAAATTTCCGGCAACAGCAACCTGTATATTCAATATGGTCCAAACGGGATCGGTGATAATAATTTGATAAATGATGATGACTTCAAAAATGGTGGAACAATGCAGAAATATGTCAGAATGTTTGTGCAGGGATGGTTCTAAAAAAAACTTGAATTAATACGGCTTTAGCCGTCTTGATTTAAGTTTTTTAACTGAGCAAGTTTCGTTAGTTCACAAACTCCAGTTTGGGAGCACAATGGAAACTCTGTTTCATTTATGTAATAATCATTAATTCAAAACAGAGTTTTTCAACCTGGCATTCCCAAACAGGAGTTTGGGAACGAGGGAAACGAACATAAGTTTTTTGATTTGAATGAAAAATAATTGGGGAATTAAAAATGAATCAATATTCGGTAGATACAAAATTAGTAAACGGTCATTTAGAATTAAATAATATACCTTTTCCCGATAATATCGAGGTAAAGGTCTTTATCGTTCCTAAAAACGAAATACTATCAGACCTCCGGAGAGTAAAAGATGAAATCGCTAAAAAATTATGATTACGATTTTTATAAACTTGCATCCGCTTTATAGGAAAAGGAAAAGGAAAAAAAAGAGAAAAGAAAAGTTGTTGAATTGAATGGAAAAACAAAAGATAAAAGTTTTAATTGTGTGATAATCAATAATCCAATCCTTTAGGTGTGGGAATCAGCATACGATCCTTTCGTAAAAGATGTAAATTAACGGATAGATTTTCAGGAGAGGATCAAGGTGAGGTTTAAAAGGAGTTTTAATGAAGTCCAAATTCATATTAATATTATCGTTAATAATTTTCAATTATCTGAATTCTGCGGTTAGAGAAACAAATTCCGGGATCGAATTCAGTTATGATAATCCCAATGCGCAAAGCGTTTCTGTTGCCGGAGATTTTAATGATTGGAATACTACCGGAAATCCCTTAAAAAAAGACGAAAATGGTTTATGGAAAACAGTTATCAAATTATCAAAAGGGGAGTATCAATATAAATTTGTGGTGGACGGAAACTGGTTTTTTGATCAGGATAATCCTAATACAGCAGATGATGGTTATGGTGGTTCGAATTCTCTTATTGAAATAGATAGTAATGGAAAAATGATCAGGAAAAGTGCTTTATCCATTTCAGGAGTAAAAACCACGCTCAATCCAAAAGTTTATTTAAGCGGTCGCTATTATACGAGAAACGAATTTAATAGAAAAGAAAAAGACCGTTATATGTTGGATAAACCTGTTCATAGTCTGAATTTTGGAATTAAAACCAGGATGAGTTCTTATTTTGAAGGATGCACATTTTTTAAGGTCGATAATGAACAAAGTAATTTTTTCACCTATAAAAAAGCCTATCTGAAATTAAAAACCGATTATTTCCATTTAAATGCTTTTGATAATTTGGGAATTCACACTTCCGATGATCCGCTTCATATTATCGGAGATGAAGGAAAATATAAATATGATTTTGGTTACGGATTTCGGGGAATTTTTGTTAAAAGTTCCGAATCTTATTTTGATAAAATTCTCGCTCATACTCCTTTACATCTCGATTTTGATTTTCTTGTCTCGGAAAATATTAAAGATGAGGAAGGAGATATTCTATCCGGAAGATCAAAACTCAAATTTAATATGTCAAAAAAAGAAAACCGGGAATTGAATGTTATTCTTGGTAGTTCGATCTTCAACTTTAAAACAACCGAAAGCGGATTAATTCAAAAACATAATAGTAAAGAAATCGATCTCACGATCAGTAAAAACATTTTTCAAAATGGATGGACGAATCCGATGAATTTCGAGGTCCAAAGTGAGTATTTGGATTTTAAAAATTCCTATGAACCACCATTCCTTTTAAACGACATAAATATTGAAAAAGATTATAAATGGATGGATGGAAGTATTCTATATTTGGGTTCTTCTCTAAAATTTCCCTTAGCATTATCAGTTTACAGCAACTTTATTCAAAATAATCTCAATTGGAATATTGTAACGGAGATAGACACTCTTGATGCTGGTTTAAACACAATTACCGAAAATTTTAAAAGGAACAAATTCTCAATTGGTTCTGATTTTGAAACCCAAAATATTTCTGCTTTACTTGAACTTCAATATTGGACAATTAACTTTCCTGACAGCCTGGTCGGTTGGGCGGATTATTACGAATATCTTGAGAGAACCGACGAAAACGGGCGCTGGTTTCAGGAATATTCGGAAGTTCCTTTTGAGAAATATACTCTTATCGGATATGAAAAGGGATTACTCTGGAAATCGAATCTTGCTTTCAGAAATAAAATTATCAAATTTCCTTTTGAATTCAGATTGAAGAATACTTTCGCACATTTTGATTTTATGAAAGTTCCCAAATATGTCGAAAATATCGTTATTTTCAAATTGGATATTTCTCCCAAATGGACTCTATATTCCAATACGAGAATTCCTTATTATAATGATGATGTGCTTTGTTTGAAAACAGATTTTAAAGAAAATATTGATGTTTTCTATGCCAATTATTCCGAAATAATGTATCATTTAGCGAATAATATCAGGTTATCTCTCGGTTGGGGAGTTAATCCCAGGACACTTAATTCCGTTACAGATGAATTTTATGAAGGTGGAAGAGAAGAATTCCTGGAACAGGCAGATGATTTTGCGGATTATATCGAAACTAGTTATCGCGGTTTGGGAGATTTGATCAGGAATGCCGAAACTCAATTGAAACAGGAACAACGAATTACATTAGAAGCTGTTATCACATTTTAGGAGTTCATTTTATGAAAAAGATCAAACTTTCGATGTCCTCCTTGTTCCAATGCTCCCGCGTTGGAACACACTTCTCAAACGCTCTGCGTAAAATAATTTTTCGATACACAAAAACAATTTCAACGCAGGAGCGTCCATCTCATCATTCCAACACAGGAGCATTGGAACTAGTATTTTCCAAATTATTTTTGGTAGCATTATCACTTTTTATCCTGCTTTCATTCGCTTGCTCCCTGAATTTCATTAAAAAAAGATTAGCACCTCCGCATCAAGTCAAAGGTGGAGTTCTGTTCCAATATGAAGCACCTTCAGCTCGTCTGGTAACCTTGGCGGGAGATTTTCCGGATAATCTCTGGGGAGGAACAGCCAGCAGTAATGCTTCTTACGATTCGACCGTCGATCCCATGTTTGATGATGGAACTCATGGTGATAAGGTTGCCGGAGACGGAATCTGGTCATTGATTAAACCGTTGGAACCAGGAAGATATCAATATAAATTCGTTGTCGATAGAAATACCTGGGTAACCGATCCGAACGGTTTGGAATTTGTAGATGATGGTTATGGCGGGAATAATTCCATCTTAACTGTGAAATAAAGACCTTACGGATGGTTGAGGAACGATTTAAAATCCTGAAACTCGTTCATATATTCCAACAGGATTAGACCTCCGTAATCGCTGACGGTTAATGGTTGAATGGTTGATGGTTGTAAATAGATAGTTGACAACGGAACCTACATATTGATTGTTTTAAAGTTATGAAGTGGGATTCAACCATTGCGAAGGTTTGCAACTCCCGAAAGCCTTCGGGACAAGGTTTCGGAGTTTACAGGATTCGAAACAAGAATAATAAAAGGAAATAAAAATGAAATATTTAATAATTTTAATTTTATTAGTAATCATTAGCAGTTGTGATAAAACACCAAATACCGCTTTATTCGATCACAATTCTTCTCTTGCCGGATATGTCATCTTTGAAGATTCATCTCCGGATTCCGTACAGGCAGACATTCAAGTATTTAATGATCAGGAAACCATGCTTCTCGCAGAAACACAGACAAATCCGGCTGGATATTATTCAGTTGATAGGTTGGCTGGAGGAATTTACCAGGTAAAAATAACTGCTGAAAATTTCAGCATTCATAACTTTACAGATTTGATTTTACCAGCAAATAGCAGCACAATTTTAGATACCGTAAACTTATTTGCTCCCAATTCTTCCCTGGAAGGATATGTAAACTTTCAAGATGCTTCACCGGATACTGTTAGTGCAAATGTCTTTTTATATTACCAGAATGAAGTAGATGCAGTAGCGACTTCTCAAACAGATACTACCGGCTTTTTCAGATTCGATCTACTTTTTGCCGGTCTTTATGAATTAAGGATTTCTGCAGATAATTATGAGGATCGGAACATTACGGATATCGAACTGCTGGGACATCAGACAACGATTATCGATACGATCGAATTGGAACTGATCGAACCGATGGAATTCAAAGAAATCGTCATCGATGGTGAAATAGATGATGGCTGGGAATCTGCTTATGTGAATGATCACGCTTCAAGTTGGTCGGAATCG
The DNA here is from genome assembly GCA_011372345.1 of Candidatus Cloacimonadota bacterium. Classification (NCBI taxonomy): domain Bacteria; kingdom Pseudomonadati; phylum Candidatus Cloacimonadota; species Candidatus Cloacimonadota bacterium. Next base: position 3,244 of record DRTC01000178.1, on the reverse strand, counting down.
AATAATTTTGAAAATCTTTATATTGCCCGTGATAATGAGAATTTATACATTGCTGTCGATGGTGGATTCGATTCAGGAGGAAATACTGTAAATATTTATTTTGATATCGATTATGGTGACGGAACAGGAACAAACGATTTTACTGAAATTTATGGAGGAACTTACGGAGATCATTTAAGAAAGAATATTTATCCTCCATCAAATTTCAGGGCAGATTATGCTTTTTCAGTTTGGGCGGTTTCCTCAGATATCGGAGTCGTCAGTCTGGAAGATACTGAAAATGTTGATCAGAATATAATCGATACGGATATTTCCCTGAACAATTCTGTTATTGAGATTGCTCTGCCCTTCTCTGAGATCTTTCCGAATGGAGAATATCCTTTAGGAAACAAAATAGCAGTAATAGCCATCATCGGAAGTGCCGGAGGTGGAGATTATACATCCGAAGGATGTATGTCGAATGACACGATCCCACAGCAATTGGATATTGAAATAGATGGAAACAATGTGGCAACGGAGATAAATTTCACGACTGTTTTTTCGAGAGCATATTAAACCGTAAAACAAGATGCTACTTGTTAAATTATAATAAATTTAGAATAATAAAAACTGAATAAAATTAGGAACAACTTTGGCAAGTTGTTCATTAAATACTGGAGAAAATATGAAAAAAATATTATTTAGTTTAGGTGTTGTAATCTTGATTTCCGGTTGTTCTACTCTCGGGTTCGAAGGAGGAGAAATAATCGAAAAAAATGAGAAGACAACTGAACAAGTTCAGGAGAAAGTTTCCCAAAAAGGGATTGAACTGGTTTATTCCGATGCTTCTGCTACTTCAGTTTCTGTTGCCGGAGAGTTCAATAACTGGGATGCTTCGGCAAATCCAATGACTAAAGATGGTTCAGATTGGAAGATCAAACTCGATCTCAAACCGGGAAAATATATGTATAAATTTGTTGTGAACGGAACGGATTGGAAACCTGATCCGAACAATCCCGATACAGAAGATGATGGATACGGAGGAGAAAATTCAGTGATTACAGTTGGTGGAAAAACAGAAACTAAAAAAGTCGAAAAGAAAAGCGGAACCGGTGAATTTCCGGTAAAATTCTCGTATCAGCCGTTAATTGGTGGAAAACACGATATTTATGTAGCAGGAGATTTCAATAACTGGTCTCCTAATATGGATAAAATGGAAGAGAATAACGGTCTTTATGAGACCACTCTTCATCTTAAAAAAGGAAAATACACCTACAAATTTGTAGTCGATGGCAACTGGCTGTCAGATGAAAATGCAGTTGAATTCATCGAAGATGGATTTGGTGGACAGAATTCCGTTATTTATGTCGGAGATCGTTCTGAAATAAATGCCCTGCGTAAGGTCGAATTCAAATATGATCCGGGAAAACCTGTGAAGGAAGTTTATCTGGTAGGCGGTTTCAATGCCTGGAATCAGAAAGCAGATAAAATGGAGAAGAACGAGGATGGAACTTTTTCTCTGACCATGCTTCTGAAACCGGATGAATATCCCTACAAATTCCTCGAAGACGGTATGAACTGGGTAACAGACAAAAATGCTGAGATTTTTATCGATGATGGATTTGGCGGACAGAATTCGGTTGTAATCGTTGATGATAAATTTGAGAAAGTCACACTTAAAAAGAAAGATGGTGTGATCCTCACTTATGGAATTCCTACCTCGCAATCTCTGGAAACAGTCAATCCGCTTTCTCCAACCGAGATCGAATTTAAAACCAAAGTTCATTCCGGAGATGTGGAAAAAGTTTATCTGAAAATCGAACGCGAGAATGAAACAATGGATCTGGTATCCAGTGACGGCAGTTTCGATTATTATCGCAAGATCATCAAATTGAAAAATGAGAAGGAAGAATTCGATTACTGTTTTGTGCTTGAGGATGGTGGAAATGAATATTATCTATTGAATGGAGAGATTTCCAGAAACTTTGATAAGAATAAGTTATTCCATTATTCTCAGGAAAATGTGCAGCCTTTCTTTACACCGGATTGGGTGAAAAAAGGCGTCATTTACCAAATCTTCATGGATCGATTTTATAATGGAGATAAGAAGAATGATCAGGATTTTTCCGAATGGTATTATGAAGGAATTAATGTTCCACCAAAACCAGGTAAAAAACTTCCAAAATACAGACAATATTTCCATTTTGTGGATGACTGGTATGATGTTTCCGGGCTTACTAAAAGCCCGTTTCATGAGCCAAATCATGAAGGTTATCAGCCGGATTATAACAGTTTTTACGGCGGTGATGTGGCGGGAGTCAAACAAAAATTGGATTATTTGAACGATCTGGGAATTACGGTCATCTACTTTAATCCCTTGTTTGAAGCAAAATCCAATCATAAATACGATGCTGCCGATTATCGTAAGATCGATCCGCATTTCGGCACGGAAACTGAATTTAAGGAGTTCGTGCAGGATTGTCATAAAAGAGGAATCAGAATAATTCTCGATGTGGCTTTCAATCACACCGGCGAAACTTTCTGGGCTTTCCAGGATGGAAAGGAAAAAGGAAAAGATTCGGAGTATTATAACTGGTATGAATGGCATAAACCTTACCCGAAAGAATTACCTTCAAATTTCAAACCTTCCGATTATTACGAATGCTGGTGGGGATTTGGTGAAATGCCGAATCTGAATTATGACCTGAAAGAACCGAATCCATCCGAAAACGGGATCAAAGACATTAATCAGGCAAATCCGAACTGGGAAGTTGTAAATTATGTTCTCGATCTGGTCGATTACTGGATCGGTGAAGTCGATCTAGATGGTTTCCGGCTTGATGTTCCAAATGAAGTTCCGTTCTGGTTCTGGCAGCTTTTCCGCGAAAGAGTTAAATCCGTAAAACCGGATGCTTATCTGGTTGGTGAACTCTGGAGTAACGCCGTCGAATGGGTAAACAACGAATATTTCGATTCTGTGATGAATTACGCTTATTTTAAAGATCCGGTCATGCGTTTCTTCAATATGAGAAAATGTTCTGCCAAAACCTTTGACCGCGATCTCAAACCAGGCTTGTTAAGTTATCCTACTCAAGCAACGCAAGTGATGATGAACCTGATCGACAGTCATGATACGCATCGTTATCTGGAATCTGCTGGCGGAGATATAACCAGACTGAAACTCGCAGTTCTTTTCCAGATGACTTATGTCGGAACTCCGCATATCTGGTATGGAGACGAAATCGGAATGATGGGAGCACACGAC
>DRTC01000177.1 GCA_011372345.1 Candidatus Cloacimonadota bacterium | reverse complement strand
GGCTCGGGAATGGGTTCACCAAAAAAAACAAAATTGGGTTTTAGAACAGTTCCACATCTTTCACATTTAGGCGGCAATTGAGATATATCTATGTTCGTCGCGGAATAAATTTTATTACAGTTTGTACATATCAAATTTCGAGATGTTCCGTGAAATTCATATACTTTTTTACTTCCTGCTTGCTGATGAAGGTTATCAATATTTTGTGTATTAACAGAATTGATATAACTTAATTTTTCCATTTCTGATAGAGCGAAATGTGCAGCATTTGGTTTTGCTTTTCCAAAAAAATCATAAAATATTTCTTTGATCAATTTCCAGGATTCGAGAGGATATTGGTTAAAATAATTAATATCCAAAAAGATAGGATCGAATTTGCTCCATAAACCATCTTTCCCTCGAAAGGGCGGAATCCCGCTTTCCACTGAAATTCCAGCACCCGTGAATGCTGTTACATGTTTGGCATTGTTAATGATTTGAGAAGCTTTTTCAATCATTTAAAATTCCTTAAAGACCCTTGCTAATGATTTTCCAGGAGCCTGAATATCAAGATCAAGAAAATAACCGAATGGAGTTTGTGATACTTCATAACCGGAATTTTTCAATCTTTGTTCAGCTCGATTAAACAGTTCTTTTGTTATTCCTTCTTCTGCTTTGCTCATAGATAAATGCGCAAAAGAGTGTAATACAATATTGATTGTATCATTTTTCTTTGCAGCCCATTTCAGGTTTTTGATCATTTTGGTTTCCACTTTTGAAATATCTTCTTCGTCTTTTTGCTCCACCTGAATAAATCCTACAAGTGTATTTTCAATCTGTTTTTCCTTCTCATATTTTTCCACAGATTCCAGATTTTTGATGTTGGTTTTATAGGCAAATTTTTCGGAATAGATCATTAAAAGTTTCATTTTATTGCTCCTTTCTTTGCTTTCAATAAACGAATATGTTTCTTTAAAAATGTTTTCTCCCTGAATTCACCAAAACCAAACTCAGACAAGATAGGCTTCCAATCCCGTTCCACATAGTCAAAAGCATATTTACATTCGATTATTTTAAATGGAATTCTGAAATAGAATGGTGTTTCATCAGTAACAAATTCATTGAAATCAAGAATAATAAATTCGCCATTTTCATTCAAAGCGTTGAAAGCATTTTGGATAATATTTTTCTGAACTTCAAAAGGAAAACCGTGAAACACAAAGGAAACAAAAACTTTATCGAATTTTTTATCAAGTTCAAATGGCTGGTCAATGCGTTGATTTATCACATTGATATTCTGATGATTTTTTGTTTTCTTTTTAAATTGCTTGATCATTGATTCGGAAATTTCCAGACCTAAGATTTCACTTTTTCCAGAAAGATATTTATTCATCAAGAGAGCATTTCTTCCGGTGCCTGCTCCAAAATCTACAACTTTATCATTTTGAATTAAATTAATTGATTTTATCGCTTTTTTGATAAATAAGCTGTACCCACCAAATGTAGCGAAATTGAGAATGCTATCATAAAATTTTGCGGTAATTTCCTGAAGCTCCACTTTAGAATCAGGATAAATCTTATTCTTTTTCATCTTGAGATAATCTATCTCCTTATCATCGCAGAATTGCATTTAGGGCATTTTGTTTGATAACACGGAATACCTCGTTGATGTGGTTGTGAATGTCCACAATTTGGGCAAACACAATAACCGCCCCGTCCCTGTCCAGTTCCTTTGTTTCTACCGCGACCACCACCGGAGGGCATTCCTCTGCCAGCTCCTCCGCCGGAAACCATTCCTCGCCCACTTCCTCCTCGAGTAAAAGAAGAATTAATTTGGGGGGAATTTTCTCCTTGAGTTTGCGATGATGTATCTGTGATAATTGCATTCACAGGGCAGGCATTTGCTGCTTCGGTGATACAAGTAGCATTTTCACTTATTACTTTTGCGATCTCATTATCTAGTTTAAAAGCTTCGGGACATATGTTTACACAAACTCCG
>DRTC01000176.1 GCA_011372345.1 Candidatus Cloacimonadota bacterium | reverse complement strand
TGTCATCAGTGTTCTATATTATTTTCTCAACTGGCAAAAGAACGATTTTTCCGATCTCATCTTTAACAAAATCCACACCGGAGTTTTTTAATTCTTCCAGCATAAAATCAATCTGATCCTGTTCTGCAATTGCCATGATCACATTGGCATAACCTTTTCCCGAACCGAATGATTTTCTAAATCCGGCAAAGATCGGATTATCAAAGGCAAGTTTATGACCAACAGTTTCTCCCGAAAGAACAATTGTGTCGTCAATTCCGGCTTCTGTTAACGCCATTAAAACATCATCCAAATATTTTTCTTTATTTAAATTTATGATCATATACATAAAAAACTCCTACTTGGAAATATTGGTCTCACCGGATTTAAAAAGAGCAATTTTTGCCATTATCGGTCCAATCAGCATAACGATAAAAGTAGTAGCAGTAATTGAACTGATAAGTTGAACTGATTGAATATGTAAACCGTTCTGTTCCAAAATTTTAGAAGCAGCAAGTGCCAGACCGACAGCAACTCCTGCTTGAGACATTAATGCCAATCCTAAAAAATTCTTGATTTTTTTGGGAGCTTTGGAAATTGTTCCACCCAGAAATGTTCCACTCCATTTCCCAAAAGAACGAGCAATAATATATATCCCGATCAAAAGTGAATATTGCATGATCAGGGAAATGTTCAAGCGGGTTCCGATAAGCACAAAAAACCAGACATACATCGGTGGTGACCAATCTCCGAGAGCAGTAAATATCTTACGGGAAACAAGTGAATTTCTATTCACAAGCACAATTCCAAGAGTCATATTCAGTAAAATAGGAGAGAGTTTCAGATATTCTGAAATCCCGCAATTTATGAGTACAATTCCCAGAGCAAAAAGCAGAAGATTTACCCGATCGTGAATGAGTTTTGCAATTGGAATAATGACAAAACCAATGATCAAACCAATACTTATGGAAAGTAAAACCTCTATCCCCGAATGCTGCAAAGCGTGTAATATGGAAGTACTTCCACCGGATTTTGTTCCAACCATCAGAATAACTGCCAGCGGCAGAGAAATCGTGAACAGCAATAAAGCGATAATATCGTCGAGTCCCATCACCGCATAGAGAGTAGTAGTAAATTCACCTTTTGCTTTATATTGTCTGATAACTTCAACAGTTCCTGCTGGGGCTGTCGCCGAAGCGAGTGAACCGAAGATCAATCCCATGGGAATACTTTTTAGAATTAAGGCACTGGTGATTCCTACCAAAAGAAATGCTCCAAATGCTTCCAATAATACAATTAAAATTATCGATTTTCCTAATTTCTTCAATTCTTTAAATCGAAGTTCTCCTCCGATTCCGAAGCCGATCAAAGATAAAACAATAAGATTTATCGTATCCAATGAAGCTATTTGTTTTTCTGTGATGAATCCCAAAACATCAGGTCCGAGCAAGGCTCCGGCAACGATATAGCCAACGATGAGCGGTGATTTTAATAAAGTTGCTCCTCGAGCCAGAATGATGGAAATTAAGATAGAACCACCGAGGAATAAAAGTAAAAGATATTGCGGGAGCACTGAATCACCTTTGAGTTTTGATTATTTGGTAAATTTCTTTTGAATTTTCGGCATTTAAAACTTTTTCAACAAATTCAGGATTCTTCAAACGAAGAACTAATCTTGATAAGACTTTGATATAATCTTTATCTTGATTGTCGGAAGCTCCGATCATAAAAATGAGTTGAACAGGTTTATCATCAATGGATTCGTATTCCAGACCTTGTTTTTTTCTACCGAGAGCAATAACAAAATCTTTCACGGTCTTATGCCTTGCATGAGGAATGGCGATTCCATAACCAATTCCAGTGCTCATCAGTTTTTCCCGTTTGAAAATCTCTTTTCTGAAAATCTTTTCGTCAGTTATTTTCTCATCTTTACATATTATTTCCAGAAGTTCATTCAAAGCACTTTTTTTGTCATCCGATTTAATATCAATGATTTTTTTTTCATCGATCATTTCCGATATTTTAAAAATTGATTCCATATTTTATTCCTTAATAAATTTTTATGACTGACTAAATTGTGTTGATTTTAAGTCAATTGATTTTATTTAAATAAATTTTGAAATCTACCATGGTAAATCTTTTTCAGAATTAATCCATTTGTCCATTTATAATACTTTCTTACCCCTCACATAAACATCTTTAATTTCCCTTTCACTCCCCAAATAAACCAATTCAGAAAGCAGGTCGAATTTTGTCTTTTCATGTAATTTTGGAATTTCTATAAAAACCAGATCTGCTTCTTTTCCAATTTCTATTGAACCAATAATATCTTCCTTTCCCAGAACTTTTGCTCCAGCGAAAGTAGCGTAATAAAACGCTTCTTCGGGAGAAACAGGATAATTATCCTGACGATAAATACACATTTTCATCATATTGAACATAGAAAGTGAAGTTCCAGCTGCTACATCGGAAGCAAGTGCGAAATCTATATTTGTATTTTTGATCTTCTTAAAAGGAAAAATCCCGCTTTTCAAAAAGAAATTTGAATCTGGACAATGAGCGATTTTA
>DRTC01000175.1 GCA_011372345.1 Candidatus Cloacimonadota bacterium | reverse complement strand
GTAATTTTCATGATATCAATAAACTGGATATTTGCATCTGTTTATTTAACCGTAAACCTCCAGAATGGAGAACCAAATGATTATGATACAATTGCAAGTGCAATTCAACAAATAAATGATTCAGAAGAGTATTACACAATTGAGGTATTTCCTGATTATGATGATAATGATGAACCAATTATCACTGTATTTAATGAAGTATTATCAATTGAACCTTGTACTTTAGTTTTAAAGAGTAAAGAAGGAAAAGACTATACAATTATTGATTCAAATACAGGTCTTTGTTCAGGAACTACCGCTATTACGGTTCAAACAGATGATGAAGCACCTGGTAACGGAGATCCGTTTCCGTACAAAGTAACAATTTATGGCTTTTCTATAATTAGAAGTGGTGACATAGCTGAAGGAGAAGAGGAAGATTCCGGTATTGTTATTTTCAGTAGAAATGTTTCAATTAGCAATTGCAGCTTCGGAAGTAGAGACGATAATAATCCCGAAAATAGTCAAAACTTCTTCAAATCAATTTTCTTCAGTAATGAAGCTAATAAAGGAGAATATTCTATTACTGTCTCAAATTGCCTATTTGATAAATCGTGTGATTTAAATGAAGAAGCCTGGGCGATTAAATGTGTAGGTATTCCATCAGGAAATCTTTCTTATCTAGCGTCTTTTTTTGAGAATACAATTACAGATTGTGGTAATGGTATTTTTGCTCAATATGTAAAATACTTCAAAATCCTTGATAATACTATTGTTAATAATCAATATTTTGATGAATATGAAACTTACGGATTAAATATAGGACAATCTCCTCAAATGTTTTTACTGCATACAATGATTCAAAATAATCTAATATCAAGACATAATTATGGGATTTATTTGGACTACTACCTGAATCCACTTGACCTAATGTATAATGAATTAAAAAATCAGGAGGTAGGAATTTACTTCAATGGATCTTATGGATTTGCAAACATTTTTTATAATGTAATCCATACCCACAATCGACAGGGATTTGCCAAGGGAGTATTAAATCATTCATCTATTAGTCTTGCGAATAACACATTCATCAATACTGGGGATGTTAACGGCTCAACCGCAATCGATTGTGGAAATTTTTATGGTGGAAGCATTTTTAATGGAAAAACATTTAATAATTTTTTTTGGGATTATGGGACAAATATCATTTATCCAACGGGTCATGTATTAGAAGTGAACTACTGTTGTTTTAATGGTTCAATTGCAGGTTTTGAACCACCCCCGGAAGATGATGGTAATGTGAATGATCTTGATCCTGAATTTATTTCTGATGATCCTGATGAACTGGATTTCTGCCAGTTATCAGCAACAAGTCCTTGTATTGATGCAGGTAATCCAGATTCCGACGGAGACGGATTTGAATGGGATGAAGATCCTGTTGAATGCAATCCTGATGGCAGCAGACAGGATATTGGTCGCTATGCCTTCCTGCATCCGGGAGATATTAAACATTTCGAACCCGGCTGGAACTGGGATTCTTTCCCAAGTCTTTCCGCTCTCCAGGACAACAACGGAGATTTATACCAGAATGCTGTTTACGAAGACGAAGGATATCCAGCTCTTTTACGAGATGAAGACGGGAATCGAACCATTACAAATTTCCTTCGCATTGAAGGTGCTAGACCTGATGAATACAATGAACCTTTACAAAGTTTTATCGATTATGATGTTTATGAAAATCCTCCATGGATTGATTACAGATTCGAAGATATGTTATTCCGTCATGAAGGTTATAAGATCTATATTGAGCCCGGAACTGATAATTTTATTTTCTATGTTGGAGAAGAAAGACTGGAAAGTTATTATTATGATCTCCTAGCAGGAAAAAAATACTGGTTATGTTATTATGTTCCGGTTCATCAGAATATTGTAGATGCTTTTGGAGATGATTTCGATTTAGTTAAAACCGTAAAAGGAGAAGATTGGTTTTATGGTGTACCTGAAAATGAAAGAGATGAAACCGGGCTGGATCCAAAACCTTATTCAAATTCACCAGAGGGAAAAACACTCGTTTACGGTAAAACATATATTGTGGAAATGAAAAAAGATGTAAACAGCTTTAGTTGGTATGATTCTAACAATCCGGTCGAAGAGGAAAAAAAGGAAAAACCCGAATCCTTTACTTATGAAGAAAAAGCAGATTATGAAGTGATCGATATTCTGGAAATAGAAGGAGAAGAAAATATCCTAGAAATCGGAGTTTTTGAAGATGATGTTTGTGTGGGTGCTACAAGAGTAGATGAGTTTCCCCTGCAAATTTTGGCATATACTGATGAACTCAACAGGGAAGGAAATTTTGTAAGTTTCCAGATTGTAACCGGTAGAGGAGAAGCAGTTGAAATTCCTGATTACACTGTTTATAATCCATTTAAAGGACTGTTCGAATATCGTGAATTAATCGCAGGTCAACAGGAATGGTCTATTGTCAGGTTGGAAACAGGAGAATATGAGGATGTTACTCCTTTGCATAAATTCAGGTTAAATCAGAATTATCCAAATCCTTTCCATCCATTAGGAAAAAATCGCAGTTCTGTAACGAATATCTCTTTCTCGATCCCATCAGATTGCAATATTGAATTATCGATTTACAATATTAAAGGTCAGAAAATACAAACTTTGTACAACGGTAAAGCAGGAAAAGGAGAACATGAATTATCCTGGGACGGAACAAATAAATTTGAAAAACCTGTTAGTTCCGGCATTTATCTTTACCAGCTATCTTCCGGTGAAAAATCTATCCAGAAGAAAATGTTGTTGTTAAGATAGTATCATAAATCTTTACGAAGGTTTTGTGATCTATATTGGTTACTTGACTTTCGCCAAGATTACAATGAACTTTCCGAAACTTATCTTCAATAATTTCTATTGATAGAAGTTTCGGAAAGTTATCTTGAGAGGATTAATGAGTAAAAAAATAATTATATTTTTATTCGTGATAATTTGTGCAAATTCGTGGTTACAATCAACAATAATCGAGATCAAACAGGATGGTTCCGGCGATTTTGAAACGATCCAGACAGGAATAGATACATCTGCAAATAACGATACAATTTTAGTATTCCCGGGCATCTATTATGAGAATATCGATTACCTTGAAAAATCAATTACAGTTGCTTCAACCTACATAATTTCCGAAGAAGATTCCCTGATTTCTCAAACAATAATCGACGGTAACCAGGTAACTCACTGTGTAGAAATGAGAAATTGTGAAAATTCTGCGGTTATCGGCTTTACAATCCGAAACGGCTGGGCAATTGTAGATTATGCAGATGATGATGTTGGAGGAGGAGTTTATGTGCGTAACTCGAATGTACAGATTAGTAGATGCATCATAAAAGATAATAGAGCTTACCGTGGTGGCGGATTATTAGTTAGAGATTCAGAGGTATTTTTATCCGGAAATAAAATTCTCTATAATTATGCAACTGGAGGAGGAGGAGGAATTCAGACCAGTAATCCAACAAATGGATTGATCTTTGATGAAGAATGCTTAAATGACATATACTGCAATTATGCATGTCAGGGATCTGACTTATATCTGGCAGGGCAGGATGCTGTAGATATAATAGTAGATACATTTACTGTAGCTGTACCTGATAATTTTTACATTGTTCGCGTACAACAAACTCCATTATCAATTCAGTATGGAAAGATCGAACCAGTTAATAGTGATTTATATGTATCACCTGAAGGAGAAGATACAAATAGCGGTTTGTCAGCGGAAGAACCTCTGAAGACTATAGCGTGGGCACAAACAATTATAAAATCAGATAGCCTAAATCCACATATAATCCATCTTGCAGAAGGTATTTTTTCTCCTTCTCTAAATGAACAAAAATTTCCGATGAATGTCAAAAACTATGTAACGATTGAAGGAGAAAATAAATATACTACCATTTTGGATGCTGAAAATCAAACACCTTTGATCAAACATAGCGCTACTGAATTGAATAAAAATGTAACATTAAAGAAATTCACTTTTAGGAATGGAAAAAGTTTTTTTTTCGGAGCAAGTTTTTTTTCTCTTGGTTCTTCATATTACAAAGTTTTTTTAGAAGATATTATCGTTAAAGATTGTGACAGCAATGATATCGTATCTAACGAAGTATTTCGCAGTTTTGATGGCTCTTATACTTTTAAGAATGTCGATATACTTAATACATCGAGTTTGAGAGCTATGGGAATTATACCTGTCTTTTGGGAGAATCCAAGTTTGCATATTGATATTTATATGGAGAACTGCCGTTTTGTTCATAATTATCCTGCTGGTCAGCCAGGCGAATGGGGAAACGGTGGAGCTATTACTATCAGCGGTCATTCATCCGGTGAAGGAGAATATAACGCTGTTTTCAATAATGTTGAGATCAGGGATAATTATACTAATTTGGTTGTAGGAGGATACGGCAGTATTTCCGGTTTATGGATCACAGATTATTTCAATGCAACTATTATAAATTCTTCAATCGGGGATAATATAACGCATGAAAGTTCAGGAGGAACAGTTTCTATCTCCTCAAATTCAAATGCTGATTTTTATAATACGATCTTATATAATAATTGGGGAAGAGAATTGAGTATTGGAGAGAATTGTAATGTAACAATGACGAACTCTTTAGTTCAAACCGGTGAAGGAGAAATTGTATTGTATGATGAGACAAGTATCCTCGAATGGTTAACTCCCAATCTAGATACAGACCCTCTCTGGTTAAATGACGGAGACTATCCTTTCGCATTAAATGAATTATCTCCCTGCATCGATGCCGGAACTCCGGATACAACCGGATTGAGTCTACCCGCCTACGACCTTGCTGGAAATCCTCGCATTTACGGAGAAACGATCGATATCGGAGCTTATGAATGGCATGGAATGGATGTTAATGAAGAATTAATAATTAATAATGAAAGAATTGGATTAAAGAATTTTCCGAATCCGTTTGGAACAAAATCTAATAAAGCAGGAACAACTATTTCTTTTAGTCTAAAAGAATCAGGTCAAGCAGTGGTCGAGATCTTTAATATCAAAGGTCAGAAAGTCAAAACTTTGATGGATGCTTATACTTCTCCGGGAAAGTTTAATTTAAATTGGAGCGGAAAAGATGAGACTGATCAGAAAGTATCTTCCGGTACTTACTTTTATAGATTAACTATAGATGGAGAAGAGAGAGCTTATGAGAAGATGCTTCTACTCCGTTAAAACTACGAAGGATAAATATTAGTTAAGTAAATTATGAATCTAAAAATTACCAGACCAACCTTAATCCTCGACAAACAAAAATGCCTGAACAACATTAAATTCATGGTTGAAAAAGGCAAAAAAAACAATCTTAAATTCAGACCGCATTTCAAGACACATCAATCCTCAATAATCGGAAATTGGTTCAGAGATTTCGGAGTTAAATCCATAACAGTTTCTTCGGTCGGAATGGCGGAATATTTTGCAGAAAATGGTTGGAAAGATATTACGATTGCTTTTCCTTTCAATTTGTTGGAAATGGATAAGATCAATGAATTAGCTGCAAAAATATATTTGCATATTTTAATTGTT
>DRTC01000174.1 GCA_011372345.1 Candidatus Cloacimonadota bacterium | reverse complement strand
TAAGAATTTCTTATGACGGTACAAATTTCTGTGGATGGCAATCTCAAAAAAATGAAAATACAATTCAGCAGACTATTGAAAAGGCATTATCAGAAATTGCGAAAACTAAAATCCGGATCACTGGTGCAGGTAGAACAGATTCCGGAGTGCATGCTCTCAGACAATATGCTCATTTTGATTTTCCCCTTGAAATGTCTGCGGAACAGATATTGTTAGCAACTTCATCAAAACTTCCATCTGATATTAGAGTTCAGAAAGTATTTCCTGTAAAAAATGATTTTCATGCCAGATTCGATGCTGTTTCCAGAAAATACATCTATATTATTACCAATGAAAGAACTCCTTTCAATCGTTTTTATAAAAGCTATTTTCCTAGAAAAAACATTTCATTTGATGTTTTAAAGAATTGTCTTATCTATTTCAAAGGTAGAAATGATTTTACTTCTTTTTCAAAGCAGAATCCTGACCTGTCGCATAATTATTGTACTATCCATAAAATATCATTAGAGAAACAAGAACACGATCTTGTGTTAGAAATTACCTCCAATCGTTTTCTGCATAATATGATCAGACGAATTGTGGGAGCAATGATCAACATTTCTAATACAAATGCAAATCCGGAAATTATACAAACACTTTTAAAGAATAAAGATCCAAATCATAAATTAATTTCAACTGCTCCTCCGGAAGGACTATATCTGGCAGAAATTATTTATCCGCAAGAATCATTTCTATGAAAAGTAAGCCTGTCTGTGAAATTTGATAAGTTTCAGTAACTCTTTTCCTGCTGGAAAGTCCTTAATAAAAACGATTCCTTCAAAGCTATAAAAAGAGCAGTTTCAGATACTCCGGTAATCTTCTGCAATCTATAGATATGTTCGTTTGCTCCTTTTGGAAAAAGCAGATTATGCTTGAAATACAATTTCTGCCAACCGAATTTTTTCCTGAATTCTTCTTTTAATAAATCTCGGGGAAGTATTAAATTTCCGGCAAAGATATCTGCTTCTTTTTCATAATCGGGATTTCTGACCAATGTTTCCAGTTCTGTTAAATTCCTGTTCATTTCATATTTTCGATAAGTCTTTAAATACTCTTTTTCATGCAGAACAATATGAGCTATTTCATGAGCTAAAGTGAATCTGTAGCGACCATACATTTTCATATTTTCTGAAGGAATGATATTTAAGTTTATCCATACTTTTCTTTTGATCATGTCTGTAAACGCATTCATATTTTCAGGTAAGTCATAAGTTTTTAAATCATAACCCAAAAAAGTGATGATCTCTTCTAATTCGATGGGAAATTTAATTTTCTGATGTTTCATCCGGTAATAACTATAAAGAAATATCTTTGATCTGTTAGCTATAACTTTATACGAATTATACATTTATCATCCTCTCTCCATTTTTTCCAATATTTCATAAGGACAAAATAAAAATGTAATATGACAGATCAGGTCAAAGGTGAAAAAAAGTTTTGGATTTGTTCAGAAATCTCTAATAATGAAGGGAAGTGATTTTTTTACTCATCCCTTAATCCCTTCTCTTAAATCCTTTTTGCTTTCCCTTTAGAAAAGGGATATTTCATCTTCTGTGAAGATGTGAGGATTTTTATATATTATGAGTTCTGCATAACTGAGTGTTTTTCAGCAGAATTCAAAAAACATGTCTTTGCGAGTTTTTCTTCTTGCTGTTACAAACGAAGCAATCTCTTGCTTCAC
>DRTC01000173.1 GCA_011372345.1 Candidatus Cloacimonadota bacterium | reverse complement strand
TCTTCTTGCTGTTACAAACGAAGCAATCTCTTGCTTCACATTAAGTTAGAGGAGTAGATTGCTTCGCAAGAATTCCTTTGTAAGATACCTCGCAATGACTTTTTCAATAGTTGCAGAATCCATTTTAGAAAATAAAAAAAGGAGATGATAAAGTGAAAAAAATTACGATCTTACTGGTAATTATAATTGGATTTTACCTTTCGGCAAACTGGGTAGAAATCCCGGAAAATTCTCAAGAAAAACTTTTCGAACACCTATCAGGAGATAGAAATGCAATCGAACTAAAATTTTCTTTGAATGGTTATGAGATGGAATCAGTTTCCGAAAGAGGTGAGACCTTTCAGAAAATAACCTATTTCAATGAAGGTGAATTTCTGGAAATCGGGAAGCCTGACTTACCGAGATTCACTCGTTTAGTTGCTATTCCTGACAAAGGAGAAATTTCGATCGAAATCATTTCTTTTGAGGAAGAAATTCTCTCAAATATGAACATCTATCCTCGGCAGGAATTGCAGTTGGAAAGCGAACCACCAAGTACAGACTTCGTGATCGATGATAGATTTTATTCATCTGGAAATATTTTCCCTGGAAAGATCGTAGAAACCGGAACACCAGCTATTATGAGAGATTTTCGAGTTGTTAATGTAACTGTAAATCCTTTCCGGTATGATCCTCAGAAAAAAGAACTAAAAATAATAAAAAACATTAATTTCAAGGTGAATTGTTTTGGAAAAGGTGGAGAAAATATTAAAACTTCCAGTCGTCATATTTCACGAGCTTTTGAGTCGTTATATACAGCAACCATCCTCAATTATAATTCATTGATTACCAGAGATGAAGAATTTCAACAGCCAAACTACCTCTTTATCTATCCCAATAATAATCAAGTCGAAACCTGGCTCGACTCGCTGGTTAACTGGAAACACCGGAAAGGTTTTGAAGTAACAGCAGTTAATACTTCCGAAACAGGTTCATCTTCTTCTCAAATAAAAAATTATATCCAGGATGCTTATGATAACTGGGATAATCCACCCGAATTTGTTTGTCTGGTCGGAGATGCAGGAGGAAGTTTTAATATTCCAACTTCAGGTGGAGACCAATATTATACCTTATTGGAAGGTAATGATATTTTAGCTGATATTTTTATTGGAAGACTTTCATTTAACAGCCTTACGGAATTTCAAACGATTGTGTTCAAAATACTTGGTTATGAGCGAAATCCTTATCTCGATGAAACTGATTGGTATCATAATGCTTTATTAGTAGGAGATCCGTCTCATTCCGGTCAATCGTGTGTCATTACTCAAAAAAATATCAAAGAAATGATCAATGATAATGAAGATGGATTTACCTTCGATGAAGTATATGGCGGATCCTTTGTTTCTCAAATGAGTTCGGGTTTGAATAGTGGAGCAAGTTATTTTAATTATCGCGGTTATCTTGGGATGAGCGGTTGGGGTAATAGTAATACCAGCAGTTTAACAAACGGTTACAAATTACCTGTAGCTGTGATTCTAACTTGCGGTACCGGTGATTTTGAAGGAACAAATAACTGCCGCAGCGAATATTTCCTGAAAGCCGGAACTCCATCGGTTCCTAAAGGAGCAATTGCAGCTATTGGGACCGCAACTTGCGGAACACATACTTGTTTTAACAACAGTGTTGATATCGGGATTTATTATGGAATTTTCCAGGATCATATTTATCATATGGGTGGAGCTTTAAATCGCGGGAAATTGAATTTATACAATAATTATCCCAATCAATCAGGGTATGTTCACAATTTTTCTTATTGGAATAATCTGATGGGTGATCCGGGCATGGAAATATGGACAAATGATCCCCAGGAGATGATGATCTCTTATCCTCCTTTAGTAGCTTTGGGAACCAATTATCTTGAGGTTACAGTGCAGCATAATGTGACTCATATTCCTCTTGAAAACGCCTGGGTAACAGCTTTAATGGGAGAAGATGAAATATTTGCTACCGGATTTACTGATTCGAATGGGGAAGTATATTTACCTATCTACACGGAAAATACAGGAAATGTAAAATTGACTGTCACCAAACATAATTTCATTCCTCACCTGGGTAGTTTCAATATCGAACAATCAGATGTTTTTGTGAATGTTAATGAATGGAATATCGACGATGACTTGAATGGAACTTCGAATGGTAATGATGATGGAATGATCAATCCCGGAGAAGATATCGAGTTTGGAATAAGTCTGAAAAACTATGGAACAACAGATGCAAATTCGATTACAGCTTCTATTATTTCCTCGAATGATTTTATCACAATTACAGATAGTGATGAAGATTATGGAACAATATTACCCGGAACATCGATATATTCTGATGATGATTTTGATTTCAGTATAGATCCTGCCACACTTGGTGGTTCGGAAATGATTCTCGATGTTCAAATTAGTGATGGTGACAGGACAGAATGGGATGATCGAATATATCTTCAAATCGAAGGAGCAAATCTGGAGACAAGGGATTATATTATTGCAGATTCAAATAATAATATTCTTGATCCGGGAGAAACTGCTGAATTGGAAGTTACCATAGAAAATATCGGTTCTGTGTCATGTTCGGATGTCAATGGGATTTTATCCTGTAATAATGATATGATTACCATTAACGATCCTGATGGATATTATGGGAATATTTTACCGGATACAGAAGTATCGAACAGCGGAAATAGATTTGAGGTTACTGCCAATACAAATCTTTTGCCCGGCACTCAAATTATTTTGGAATTGCAGCTTTATAATGCTGCCGGATATGATAATACAGTCAGTTTTTTGATAGATATCGGAGTAGTGGAAATAACAGATCCTCTTGGTCCGGATGCTTATGGTTATTACTGTTATGATGACGGAGACACGGATTACTATAATGTTCCAATTTATTCATGGGTTGAGATCGATCCTACTTATGGAGGTTCCGGAACTGTCTTATCTTTGAGTGACGGAGGAAATACAGGTGCAATCCAAAATGTTGACCTGCCTTTTTCCTTCCGGTTTTATGGAATCGATTATACGGAAATAACTGTTTGTTCAAACGGTTGGATCGCTCCGGGAACAACAGAAATGTATTCTTTTATGAATTGGCATATTCCCGGACCGCTTGGTCCTTCTCCCATGATCGCTCCTTTCTGGGATGATCTGAAAACTTCCGGTGGCCATGTCTGTTATTATTTTGATTCAAACCTGCACTATTTCGTGGTTGAATGGTCTCACCTGCAAAACGAATTTAACAGTGCAGAAGAAACTTTTCAATTGATCCTATATGATCAGAATTTTTATCCGACCTCGACCGGAGATGGTGAGATATTATTCCAATATAAAGTCGTGAATAATGTTGATCAGGGAAGTTATAGAACTCAACACGGGCAATATGCAACTGTTGGCATCGAAGATCATACGAGTTTTATTGGTCTGGAATATACATATAATTATTCTTATCCTACTGCTGCCAAACCATTAGAGAATGAAATGGCTCTCCTTTTTACAGGTCCTCCGATTTCTCCGGAAGAACCGTTTTTAGTTCTGGGTGGAGTCAATTCTTTTGATGAAAACGGTAATGGGATCATTGATTATGCAGAAAATGTCGATCTGCAGATTTTATTGAACAATATGGGAGAAAATCCTGCAACCGGAGTTAGTGCAACCATTTCATCAAACAATGAATTTCTTATTATCAACGAAGATACATCATTATATGATGATATTCAGGGAGGAACATCAGGAAGTAATCTTACTGATTTTAATATTACTATTTCAGCCGATTGCCCTGATGAAGAGATAGTTACTTTTGAAATCATTGTGATCAGTAACGAAGATAGCTGGACATTATATTTCCAACTCGAATTACATGCACCTGTTATCGACTATTCCAGTTTATTCATAGATGACGGCAACAATAATATCCTCGATCCGGGAGAGACGGCAGATCTGTATATTTCCTTTACCAATGAAGGTGGCTCGGATGCTTATTCGACAGCTGTTGCTTTTTCTACCAATGATCCCTACATTACTTTGAATTCCAATGCATTTGATTTTGGAAATATCGATATTGGAGCAACAGTCACAGCGATGATTAATGTAACTGTTGATGAGGAAACAGAAGTCGGACATATCGCGATGGTCGATTGGATACTACAGGGAGATTTTGATTATGAAGTGAGTGGTGAAATATCACTGGCAATTTCACAAATCCCTGTTTATGTTGAAGAACATTTTAATTCTTTTCCTCCAGCAGGATGGCATACCGAAGGTGGATCAAATTGGGCTTCAGGAAATGGAAATTATGCGGGTGGCTCACCTCCGGAAGCACAATTCAGTTATTCATCGGCGCCTATTTCTACTCAAAGATTAGTATCAATGCCAATAAATACTATGGGTTCATCATCATTGGAACTGGAATTCAAACATGCGATCAATGATTTTTCAGGTAGTGGTTATGTTGTCAGAGTCGAGACCACAAGTGACGGTACGAATTGGAACACTGTTCAAACCTGGAATCCCCAGAATTTGAATGCAACCACGGAAAATATTTCGGTCTCCACTCCGGATGTTGGTTCTGGCTCTTTCCAAATTGCCTGGACTTATGATGGAGATCCATGGGATATAAATTACTGGTATGTGGATGATATTTATATTGAGAGCGGTTCTCCGCAGATCATGGGTTATATTGCCGGGAATGTTGTTTTAGAGGGTGGAGCTGGTGATATTGAGGAAGTTCAGATTACAGCTGGAAGTTTTATCACCCATCCTGATGAAAATGGTGATTATATTCTTCCGGTTACTCCCGGAACTTACGATGTTACTGCCAGTTTGGAATTTTATGAATCAGTTTTGATGAATGATATCCAGGTTTTTCCTGATGAAACTATCGAACTTGATTTTGTCTTGTATTTCATGGCTTCACCGGAAAATCTAATTGCTTCGGTAACAGAAAATGATGTTGAGTTAAATTGGGAAATGCCGGAACAACTGTTGAGTATGATTGGAACATCAGAAAGGAATAATCTCTCATCATCAGTTAATGATAATGATAAAAAACCTGAAATCAATGAGAAAAGTAAACTGACAACAAGTAGAACTCGCTCTTTAACTGGATACAATGTCTATCGTGATTCTGAAATAATCGCAGAGATATCTGATATTGAAATCACAAATTATTCCGATCTTGATCTGGAAAACGGAGAGTATGAATATTATGTAACTGCAGCTTATGACGGAGGAGAATCCGAACCTTCAAATATGGAAAATGTTGTCATCGATGTTAATGCTATTGAAGAAATAACAATTCCTGAAATTACCCAACTTCTCGGTAACTATCCGAATCCGTTCCATTCATCGACTACAATATCTTTTTCTTGCCACAGAGACGCAGAGGACACAGAGATTTCAATTTACAACATCAAAGGTCAGAAAGTGAAGACTCTCATAAGTAAGAATATTACAGCTGGTTATCATGAAATTACCTGGGATGGAAAAGATGATAATCGGCAAACGGTTTCATCCGGAATTTATTATTATAAGTTACAAACAGGGGAATATACGAGTATTAAGAAGATGATCCTTATGAAGTAAGAGAAGCAGGAAGAGTTTCTTCATATAGAAGTATTGAGAGGGTTCGATGCAAGAATTCCTAAATACTTCATGCTGAAATAGAGACAACTTCCGAATGTTCCGATTTATCGGTTCTTCGGAATGTTAGATTTTCTTTTATCAACAATCGGAAGAGCTGCGCACATTCCGATGTTTAGATAGATATCAATCGTAAAAGCCGGAGTATGAATACAAAGTGTATGAATACTTACAATATTAATACTTACAGTATTTTTACTTCAGCTTTTTTCTTTTGACACCGATTTTCACCCCTATTCCCAACGACATATTAAAATCCCAATTAAACAGGTCAAAAAAGTTCTAAAGTTTTGTTATTAAGCAACAATCTTTATCAATTTCAGGGTATCGTTATGACTAATAAAAAATGAAATTCTGACTTTACTATTATTTCATCAATAAGAATAATTCAAAATAGTTACTATAAATGGCTTCAAAATCACATTTTCAGTGTATTTCTATATTCCAAAAGGAATGTAAGGAGAATTAGTTAATCCGGCATAAAGATTTTATCATAGTCATTACAGCCTCTCAATTAATTGGGTGTAAGCAATTAGCAGATAAATTTTTTACAAGTTTAATTTATATAAATTGCAAACAGTTAGAAGCAAATAACAATTTGTTTTAAATGAAAAATCTATTATAAATTAGGACTTGATTATGTCAAAAAAATGAGGTGTGAAAATCGGTGTTCAATGATTCGGATATTGCTTATCAATACAGTGAAAATCTCTGGCTCAAACAGGCATTCTCCAATTTTGATAAAAAGAAATTTGATAAAAGAAAAGTTAAGTCTGTTATCCTTGCAGACAATTTTGGAGAATCAAACTGGTATAAATTTTATCGAGCAGTTAAATGGTATAAAAAGCAATTCTTTACATTTTGTGATGAAGAAGGATTGAAGATTCCGAATGAGTATGTGAAATTCGGATAGACTTCAGAAAACACAAAACTTGCTAATTCTTTGAGTGTTAACAAATTTAAGATAATAATAATCGTTAAATAAGTTCTATCAAATTCCTGATTCACAAACTGTACTATTTCAAACAATATTACAAATCCGCAAACGGACTATCATTAACGATCACTTCTTTTTTCTTCTTCTGCTTTTTATATTTATGCCAATCATCTTTAGCTTCAATTGCAGATTCCGGAAGATTGGTCGGTTCTAATGAAATTCTTTTCTTTTCTCGATCTATTCTAACAACACGAACTTTTAATTCTTCCCCGATATTAGCTTTATCGAGTTTCAAACCTGCCAGTTTTATTTTGGAAGAAGGAAGCAGACCATCGACTCCATCTTTAATCTTGATGAAAGCACCGAAATTTACTATATTCTCAATTTTACCGGTAATTATATCATTTTCTGTGATAACTTCTTCAATATCATCCCATGGATCGGGCTGTAGAGCTTTCAAGGAAAGAGAAATCTTCTTCTTTTCATGATTTATTCTCATTATTTGAGCTTCCACCTGATCACCTTCCGTGACAACTTCCGAAGGATTATTAATTCTTCGCCCCAAAGCAAGTTCTGAAATTGGAATTAATCCTTCCACTCCCGGCTTGATCTCGACAAAAGAACCAAATGGTTGATTCCGAAGAATGCGACATGATACAACATCGCCTTCTTTAAACTCTTCTAAAGCCTGTTCAAAGGGATTTTCACTCATCGCTTTTAAACTGAGCGAAATTTTCTCACCTTTAATATTAATGATCTTTGCTTCGATTTCATCTCCGATATTCATCATTTCTGAAGGTGATTCTACTCTTGCCCAGGAAAACTGAGAGATATGCAAAAGACCTTCGATCCCACCAAGATCGACAAATGCACCAAAATTAGTTAATCTTGTAACTTTTCCTTTCACGATCGAATTTAATTCCAGTTTACTCAAGGTCTCATTCTTCAGTTTATTCTTTTCTTCATCGAGAATAACCTTGCGTGACGCTACAATATTCCGCCCATTTTCCTTAAATTCTATGATGATAAAATCGAGGTTCTGACCTAAAAATTCTTTGGGATCTTTCACGAATTTATTATCGATATGAGACATTGGACAAAAAGCTCTGACTCCAGAAATATTGATCAAATATCCTTTGTTGATCATGGATACGACTTTGCCGTTTACAGGAATTTTCTCTTCGAAAGCTTCTTTTAAAATTCTTTTGTTTACAGAAACCAGGCTTTTAGAGATCAATGTTTCGGTTTCAGTATATTTGGTCACATAACCGGAAAGAGTATCTCCAATTTTGAAAGGTAGATTTCCGTTTTTATCCAGATAGTCAACCTTTTCAGCATAAGCATCCCGTTTCCCTCCGATAGAAATAAAAATATAAGAATCTGTGATATTCAGGATTTCACCTTCTATTTTATCTCCAACATCCAGTTGAGGAATGTTTAAAAGCGAATCTTCCAGCATTTGAGCGAATTCTGTGTTTTCTCCTGATTCGGATGTTTCCGGAATTTCTTTTTCTTCCTGTTCAATTTCTTCAGATACAATTTCATCTGATTTTTCAACTATTTCAGGTTCTTCTATATTGCTTTCTGAATTTTCCAGAATTTCTTCTTTTTTTTCAATTATTTCATCTTTTTTTTCCATTAATTCTCCCAACTTACAAATTATTATGCCAAAAAGAAAATCGGGCTTCTCTTGTCCAGAATTTTTTAAGTTTGATAAAAATAATGAGTTACGGAGCTATCTCACCACAAAGACACGAAGACACACAAAAAACAACATAACAGGAAATAGTGTCAAGCTCCCCACTATCGGAGAGCTAATAGTTCCATTAAGATGAAACCTGATCCGTAAAACAAGATGCCGAACTTGTCCATTTTAATCAAAATCCTATCTCCTTATTTTGTAGGAAATTAAAATGGGTTTCATAGGAGTTATGCACTAAATGGTGTTTCTTCTTCCTTTTTTCAGTTCCTTTGTCTTGTCCCTTGTTCCTTTCACCTTGCCACTTTTATGTCTTCAGCTTCTTCTTCTCAGCTGCCGGAAAAAGAATATTATTCAGGATCAAACGATAGCCGGGAGAATTCTTATGCAGATCGAGAACCGTTTCAGGATCTCCAATCCGATGCTGATAATCTTCCGGATCATGTCCGCCATAAAAAGTAAAAGTTCCTTTTCCGAAATTTCCATGCAGGTATTTAACTTCATCGACTCCAGGAGATTCACCGAGAATGATCACACTTTTCTTTACATATTCTTTATGAAAAGAAGTTGTCTGCCCCAGAAATCCATTTATCACATTTATATGACATTGAGTCAGCATGGTGGGAACAGGATCGTATTTTGCAGAGAAATCAAACAACTGGAAAAAATCCTGTTCGGGACCACGCAATTTGGCATAATCACTGGCATCTATTGTAGAAAATTCATAAACATAAGGACTGGGAATTAGAGTGAAATTCTCAAATGCAAAAGTGCGCTTAAAATCCAATTTGGATTTGAAATTAGGATCTTTTTCGTCTCCATCAAAAACAGATTCGCAAATATCAAGGTTGATAGCTGCTTGAGCAATATCAAAAGTATCACAGGCAGCACACATGGCAAATAAAAATCCACCGTTTTTCACATATTCCCTGATCTTTTCCACAACTGCATGTTTCATCTGCCAGACTTTGCTGTAACCAAGACTATAAGCCATATCCTCGTTGATCCTGACATCTTCTTTATACCAGCTGGTATTACGATATGCAGAATAAAATTTTCCGTATTGCCCGGTAAAATCTTCATGATGAAGATGAAGCCAATCATAATCAGCAAGTTTGCCTGAAAGCACTTCTTCATCCCAGAGCGTTTCATATTCTATTTGAGCATAAGTTAAAGCAAGAGTTACGGCATCATCCCAGGGTTGTTTGTTGGGAGGAACATAAACTGCAATTTTCGGCTCTTTTTCCAGGACGACAACATCCATATTGGAAGCATCGATCTCATTCATGATATTAACAACTTCTAACGAGGATATTTTCTCATAACTGACCCCGCGAATATTACAGAGATTTTCCAATTCCGGATAATCAGGAAAGAGCCAGGAACCTCCTCGATAATTTAAAAGCCATTTTACCACGATCTGTTTTTTCAGGGCTTCAAAAGCAATTCCATAAGCCTTTAGATGATTCGTTTGCGAAAAGCTGTCCATCGGGATCAGGATTTCAGCGGATATCGAAATGCTGATCAAAAATATTAATGCTATTAAGATATATTTCATTTTATTTCCTTGTTCTTTAACAACTTCCGAATGTGCGAAGCCCTTCGGAATGTTGTGATTCGTCCCAATTCAGCTCACCCAAAACAATCGGAAGACCTGCGGACATTCCGATGTTGTCTCAACTTCCGAATGTGCGAAGCCCTTCGGAATGTTGTGATTCATCCCAATTCAACTCACC
>DRTC01000172.1 GCA_011372345.1 Candidatus Cloacimonadota bacterium | reverse complement strand
TAAGATTTCATAATTATTAAAAGGAGTTGGATAGATCGATATTTTTTCATTAAAGATAACGATGTCATTATCGGAAATTCCAACCTGTACAAATTCCGTAAATGGAAATGAATTCAAATAATCGATTCTATGAGTTTCGGTATTTTGAACCCAATAAACGATCCTGCAATAATTAAGGGAATCTCCAATTATATCAATATCTGAAAATTTATTAAATGAAAACGAATCAGCAAATGTATCAGACCAGGAAAGAGATAAATTCGAGGTTTCATAAACAAGATCGAGCAAAACCGAACCGAAAACTTCTTGCCTGATTTCCAAATTGTCACCAACATTGTCTTCAACAATCGCAGCATAAAATTTCAAATCTGCCAAGTAATCAAAGAAAATGTATGTATCTTCGTTTTTCAGTTCATAATTAAACTGGACATTGCCTGCGGAATCAACTGATGCATGAACATCTATTTCCGAAATAAATGTTTTTCCATTTTCAAGAAAGTCATTATAAAGCGAGCTGAAATTGTCTGCATAAGTTGATTCAAAATAACCAAATATTTTATCTTCACCTTCAATTATCGTTACCGGATAACCTGTCAGATCATAAAAATTTGACCTTAATACAGCTGCTGAATTATAAAGCGGAATATCGGAAATATCCGGGAAAAAATTTATTACTTCCGTACTATCAGGGAAAATTATACTTTCCTGATCATTCCAGATATTATAAGTTGTTTCATTATTCAAAACAGCATTTTCTATTAAAACATTGTCCAGTTCCAAAGGAAAAATATTCAAATAGAAATTCTTTTCATTATTGAAGGTAAGACTATCTGCTTCATGCTCGACAACAGCACTGACATAATATTGAGAATATTCCCTTAAAAGATCGTATTTATGCTCTTCATCCTGGTAATGATCAAAGAATATTTCCTGTTCTGCATTAATTGAAGGAATTGCAATACTGTCTTCAATAGACCATAGAGGGTAATCGATAGTAAGATATAAGATAGCATTTTCAACAGTTTGTTGGGAATTGTTCCTGATCGTAAATTGCGGATACGCATCAAAGTTGAGAGTTCCGTCAGGATAATAATTTTCATCGATAACGAGAGTAAGGTCTTTCAATTCCAGGTCAGTCCCATCGAATAAAAATCTGCCTTCCAAACTGAAAAGGAATTCCGAGACGAATCCATAATCTGCCATATTCAGATAATATTCATCCTGTAGGAAATAACTGTGAGTTCCATCGATATTGGAAGCAGAAATGAATCTGTCGGAAATATTGGTTGGATAATCGATAACCAACCAGATCGTCGTATCAGTATATGTTTCGGAAAAAACGATGTGATTCCAACCATAAACAGGGGAAATTGTCTGGGAAGTCTGTAAAGTTTCAAGTTCAGGCTGACCATAATTATCCGCATAAATTTTTACTGTAAGTTCATCATCAGCGATCTCATTGGGAATATAAATGTATGCACCTTCCGTTTCATAATAGAGGGTATCGATATTCTCAAAAAAATCATTAAAACCAAAACGAACAGCCCAACTGTCGGTTCCATACCAATAAGAATCATCCGTATTATTATGATAATAAACAAGCGAATCCCGAACAGGATTTTCAACAAATCCGTTGGCAGAATAAACTGAATCTATTGCATTCAAAAATGCAAAACAGACCAGCATTATCATAAAAAAAACTTTTTTCATAAATCAATTCTCCGCCGGCAAAGGTTATTGAGACCGTTATCTTGTAAAGTTTTTTTGTAATTTACCACAAAGGCAGGAAGACACAAAGATAATATTTTTTTTGTAAGACAAACATCTTGTTTTTTTTGTTTGCTGTTTGTTGTTTTGTGTATTTTGCACATTTTTGCTTGCCTTGTCGCAGTCTTGACGAAGACAGGTGGCTATATCTTTTTGGCTTTATCTCGTCCTTTCCAGCGTTTGTGAACCCAGAACCATTGAGAAGGATATTTTAAAATATATTCTTCCAGTTTTTTAGATATAATTTCAGTTAATTCTTTTATTGATCTATCGTCATTTTGAAATTTATCCGGATATATGATTTCATCAACTGTAAAAAGATTCATTCCGTCTTCCGTTCTCACAGCAAAAGCAGGAACGATCGGACAACCTGTTTTAATGGCAATTTTTGCAGCTCCGATAAAAGTCGATGCTTCAAAGCCAAGAAAGTCTGTAACAATTCCATCTCGACCTGCATTCTGATCGATCAAAATAGTAACAATGTAATTCTGTTTCAGCAGTTTCATGATTGGTTTAAAAGCATTCTTTTTATCGATCAAAACGATATTTTCTGCTTCTCTTATCTTGTTCGTATATTCATCAAAATACCTGTTTCGCTGTTTTTTAGCAACCACAGACAGCTTTAACTTTGATGCGATATACCTTCCGGCTAATTCCCAGTTGCCAAGATGTCCGGTAATCATGATCACGCCTTTTCCCATATTTACAGCTTTTTCCAGATTTTTCCAACCTTTAACTTCTGCTCTCATAAATAGTTTTTTAGAATCTCCAAAATATGTTTCTGCAGCTACTCTTCCCATGTCATAATACATTCTCCATAAAATTTTATCGATCTCTTGTTTTGATTTTCCAGGGAAGACCATCATCAATTGTCTTCTGGCAACATTTTTCCTGATCCCGATAACAAAACCTCCCAAGACAAATAAATTACTAATTATTCTCACTATGAGAACAAAGGGCAAAATTTTGAATGTATTTAAAAACAATTTGAAAAAGAAGAATTCGATTCTGCTTTGAGTATCCTTATTCATTTCTTTACCTTTTTATTTTCTCAATCAGGATTGTTTGAGTTACTGTAGCTCGGAACTTGTTCCGAGTCCTGAAAAATTAAGAATGGGTTCAGAACAAGTTCTGAACTACGAACCAACCGAACAAGTTCGGTTCTTATGGCAAGTTTTTGTTTCAAAATTTAATAAATTCTTTGCTTGACTTCAATCCAACCTGAAAAAAATTAAGCTATAGAAATCAAGGGAGAAAAATTTGAATATCCTTGCTTTAAACACTTCGTCAACTTCGGGAAGCATTGCTGTCAGCAAAAGTAGTAACATTTCGTTTATCAGTTATCTCGATATAAATATTACTCATTCCGAAAGATTGATGCCGATGATTGATTTAGGCTTGAAGCAAAGTAAAATCTCGATCAAAGAGATCGATGCAATTGCTCTGGCAAACGGTCCCGGCTCATTTACCGGAATCAGGATCGGACTGGCAACTGCCAAAGGAATTTGTCTGGGAAGGAAAATCCCTTTGATCCCGGTAAATACTTTAAAACTTTTAGCATCTAATCTTTATGGAAATAAATATCCGATACTTACTTTTCTCGATGCTAAAATGAACGAAGTTTATGCTGCCCTTTACTCTCCGCAATTGGATGAGATCATTCCTCCTCAAAACTCCAAACCGGAAGTTTTTCTAAAAAAGATAAAAGAAAAAGTAACGATCATTGGTGATGGATTTGTTAAATTTAAAAATTTAATTGAAGATTCCGGAGTAAAATCTAATCCTGCTCTCCCTCATCAGAATCTTGCTTTAGCTTCCAATTTGATCAGTCTAATTTTAAAATTGGAAAGGTTTCCTGAATATGATTTTGAATTTATTTCAAATCTGGAACCTTATTATTTGAGGAAGTCGCAGGCGGAGTTGGTGAGAGAAAATAAATTATAGATTTGCTAAATTTTTGAAATTTGGCAAATTTGAACAAATGGAGAAATTATATGAACGATAGACCACACTGGCATCAATATTTTTTGGAAATGGCTGTTCTTGCTTCTAAAAGATCGACCTGTTTGAGAAGAAAAGTCGGAGCAATAATCGTTAAAGATAACCAGATAATTTCAACAGGTTATAATGGTGCTCCCAAGCATGTTCGTCATTGTTCGGAAACCGGTTGTTTAAGGAAACAATTGAATGTTCCTTCCGGAGAAAGACACGAACTTTGTCGCGGAGTTCATGCAGAACAAAATGCTGTTATTCAGGCAGCCATCAATGGTTCATCAGTTAGAGACGGCGTTCTTTACTGCACGAATCAACCATGTTCCATCTGTTCAAAAATTTTGATCAATGCTGAAATAAATACGATCTATATTGCAGAAAAATATCAGGATCAATTAGCCCAAGATCTATTGGAAGAAGCAGGAGTAAATATGTATCTGGTTGATGTTGAAAATGGGAATCTGGAGAGAATTATTTGAGCCGCTGTTATGAATAGATGTTAGAAAAGGACATTCCCAATCAGGGGATTGGGAATGATGCTTTAACGCTGATTAAGAACCAAAAAAATCCCACGCATAAGCGTGAGATCAAGTATTAAAGATAAAAAAACTGCCAAGTTTTTAAAACTTGGCAGTTTTCAATATCATCTATTTCTCAAAATCCTCTTTGGATTTCTTGAATTTATTCAACCAGCTTTCATGCATTATAAATAAATGCTCTGTTTCATCATCTTTCATAACCACCAGTTTTTTCTCTTCCCCTTCCACGAATTTTAAATCGGTCAGTTTACCGGTAAAGTCTGTGATCGTTAATTCCGCTAAAGGTTTGGCGAATTTATCTGCGTAACTTTCATAGTCATGATCGATGAAATCAGAAACATTTACTCTTTTCAAACCGCTGGCAATACTTTTCATGGAAGCATTCGGGGCTTTGATTGAGAAATTGCTTATAAAATCATTATACTGCCATAATGAATCGGTTGCAGTCAATGTGTAGTTAAATTCTTCAGAAGCAAAGTTGATTTGTGAAATTTCCAGTTCTTCCAATTCCAGGATCGTTTTATTTCTCCAACTTTTAATATCAGGTTTGATCATGTAGGAGATATTGCTGACTAATTGATAGACTTTGTTCTCATCTTTTTTCCGGGCATGAGAAAAATTGTAATTGTCACTCTTACCGACAATTGATTCCGATAAAAGTTTATTACTAACATCATAAAGTCTGACAATTGTTCCCAGACTATCAGTCAGATTGTATTTTTCAAAAGACGATTCCGATTCGGAAACAGGAATCTTTGATGTTTCAATCTTCAATACTTTCCCGAAAATATCTTCCATTTTTCTTGGAACAGGAGGATATTGGATCGGAAAATCGATCATCCATTCACCATTTACTTTTGCCAGTTTCAAAGTATCATCAACGGTGATCAATTCGATCGCACCGATTTTGACAGAATCGATCCCGAAAAACTCGATTCTTTTTTCCGTATAATTCCTGGTTTTGGTCAAAGCATAGATGATGACCAGAACAACGAGAACAATAATTGGGATTAAATTTTTCTTATTCATAAAGCTCTCCAATCATTTTCCTTTTGCCCAATTCTCTTCGATACAGAATAATTCCAATCAGGATGAGAAGAATGGCAGGCAATAAAATATTAATCCATTTGATGATTTTCTTGGCATGATTACTGATTTCCTTTAATGGTTTATATTCGGTTTCACGGGAACGGATTTCAATTAATGAAGCATCGGAAGCCATATAATCGACAGCATTCAAAACAAAATCGAGATTCCCTTTGATCCCTGCTCCACCGACATCTTCCACAAATTCGGAATCAGTAACAAGCAGGATCTTGGCATCTGAACTTTCCAAAGAAGCATCCGGGAATTCAGGATTATCAGCAAAATAACTTTTGAAAAGACCTGAATAAATTCCAGCAACCACTTTAGGTTCATCGATGAACATTGATTTCAGATTCTGGTTCATATACTGCATCACGGAAATATCGAGTCTAGGACCTGTAATTTCTCCTGAATTTTTAGAAGAATAAAGCAGCGGTTCAAAAGATAAGCCATCTTTCATCCTCGTTGTATCGATTTCAGAAGCAAAGATCAACTGCATCTGGTCGAGATTCTTCACGATCAGGTTTTCTTTGTTCACATTATGAATAATCGGGAAGAATGGATATTTGATGGGAGTATTGATCTTGAAGAATCCCTGTTGTCTCTGGACGGAGACATGTCCGCAATTTGCATCGGCTACCAGGTTCGTCTTGATATTGATCCCGTAATTTCGGAAAAGATCGAACAGGTTGGATTTGATCGGTTCTGCTTTTTGCGTTTGCAGATCTGCGGAAATTCTATCCTGGAAAAAGAGGACATTTCCGCCTTTCATAATATATTGATCCAAATTGTACAGTTGCGTTTGAGCAAGGGAATCTTTAATGCCTGTAAAAACCAATGCATCTACCGAACTTTCGATTTCGGATGTAAGATCAGTTTTGATGACTTCATAACTATCGGAGATCATCTGTCTGATCTGTTTGAAATTATCATTTTGAGGAGGCATTCCCGGATACTGAGGAGGGATTTCTTCTTCAAGCGAGAAGATCGCTACTTTCTTCAAACCGATAGCAGTAATTTTTTTGATTGTACTTGTTATGTCATACTCCAAACCCTGCGTATTCTGGATCAATGGAATTGCTTCGGTTTTATCCTGATATAAAAATGCCAGACCAAGATAAACTTCACGAATAACTAATTGATCATTTTCATTAACACGCATAGTTGCAGGAGTTATATTATTCTTCCGTGCTTCTTCCTTCAGGCTCTCTTCATCTTTGGGATCGATGAATTCAAATCGCAGTTTTCCTCTCGAATACGCTTGATATTCGGATAAAAGATCCTGCGTAAATCTGCGTGCATCAGCAAATTCACCGGGAAGATTTTTGGAAAAATAAGCTTTCACGATCAACCGATCTTCCAAATTTTTGGCTGCATTCTTACTTGCTTTTGATAAGGAATATATCTTTCCTTTGGAAAGGTCTAATCTCGTAAAGATCGGGATCGAGATAAGATTCACAAAAACGATGATGGCAACTAAAATTACCAGGTTTATCCATAATGATTTTTTGTTTTTCATAATTTCCTCCTATCTCCATTTCCGTGAATTAAGTGCAGTTTCCGACAGTTTCAGGAAGAGGACGATCAAACTGATGAAATAAACCAGGTCGCGGGTATCGATCACACCTTTAATGAAATTGGAGAAGTGGTATCCAATGCTGATATATTGGAAAAATCCAACCAGGGAAGCAGGAATAAAGAAGAGTGAATATTCAAGAATGAACAGGAAGAAGATGATGAAGAAACTGATGATGAAAGCAACGATGTAATTATTTGTCAGACTGGAAGCGAAAATACCGATGGAACTGTAAACCGCTCCTAACAGGATCAATCCTAAATAACCGGTAAAGATAGCTCCGAAATCGATATTTTTCCCGAGCATCAGAATAGTGAAAAAATGTACCAGAGTAAATGCTAACCCAATGATTATTACTTTTACTGAAGCCCAGAATTTTCCCATAACTATCTCCGAATCTTTTAAGGGAAATGTAGTAAGCAGTTCCAGGGTTCCGTTATTCTTTTCTCTTGCCAGAAGACCCATTGTGATCGCGGGAATAAAGAAAATATAAATAATGGGCACGATCCCGAAAAGTGATCTCATTTCTGCCAGATTATTCAGGAACAAGGGGCTGGAAAAGAACCAGGCAGAAATTAACAGGAAAATTACCAGCACGATATATGCGGCTGCTGAACTGAAATAATTCTTCATTTCCTTTTTAGTAATTACGGATGTATAGTTCATTATTCTCCTCCTTCTTCAATGGTCAGATTTCTAAATACAGCTTCCAGGCTGACATGATCACGACGCATTTCCAACAAAGTCCAATCCCTGGATTTTATATGCTGGAAAATTTCCGCTCTTTTATCTACGCCGGAATCAAATTCGATAATAGCCTGAACAACATCATTTCCTTTGGGAGTTACAGAGAGCAAACTGATGTTTTCCACATTTTCTGTTAAAGACGAGATCTCGTCTTCCTTGGCTATCAATTCCAGATTGATCTTGGTCTTGTTCTGGAAATTGGATTTTAATTCTTCCGTAGATCCGTCTGCTACGATCTTTCCTTTATTAATGATCACAATCCGGTCGCAGACTGCCTGCACTTCCTGTAAAATATGGCTGGAAATGATGAGCGTTTTTTCCTTACCGAGTTCTTTGATCAATTCCCTGATCTCTACGATCTGGTTCGGATCAAGGCCTACAGTTGGTTCATCGAGGATGAGTATCTTGGGATCGTGGATAATTGCCT
Source organism: Candidatus Cloacimonadota bacterium (assembly GCA_011372345.1). Classification (NCBI taxonomy): domain Bacteria; kingdom Pseudomonadati; phylum Candidatus Cloacimonadota; species Candidatus Cloacimonadota bacterium. The sequence goes on along the minus strand of DRTC01000172.1, from coordinate 1,907 downwards.
GGGCAATTCCCACTCTCTGCTTATAACCTTTGGAAAGCGTATTTATAGGTTTTCCCACAATACCATGCAAACCACATTTGTTGATGACTTCTTTGAGTCTGGTTTTGAAGTCGGGGATTTCCCTGACCTCTGCTACAAATTTCAGGTAATCATAAACCGTCATTTCAAGATAAAGAGGATTGTGTTCGGGAAGATAGCCGATCATTTTCCTGATCTCACGGGAATTTTCCAGAACATTGAAATTCTCCACGGAAATATTGCCTTCCGTTGGTTCAAAAAAACAGGTGATCATTTTAAGGGTTGTTGTCTTACCTGCTCCATTCGGACCCAAGAATCCCAGAATCTCTCCTTCGTTGATCTCGAAATTAATATGATCTACTGCTCGCAGACTGCCATAATCTTTTACAAGATTTTGAAGTTGAATCATATTCTTTCTCCTTTATTTTTTTTTGAATTACTTATACCAACGCAAAACATTGGATTCAGTTACATAAAAACATCATTAAATCATTCCAACGAAAGAGCATTGGAACAATGAATCATCAAATTCGATGAGACTTTTTTTTTGGATAAAGATATTTGTCAAGACCAAAAATGAGGAAAACACAAAAATGTTAGCAGTCAAACATTGAGATTGCTTAAAATCTTCAGAAGAAGATGAGAATCTTTGTAAGTGTTATTCATACTGACCATTGAGGGGATTTGCAGCTATGTTAAATTAACCGTTGCCACATTGCTGTAACCACTTTCTTTATTACCTCTTTTCGCCTAAACTCTATATTGAACTTGGGCATAAGGCTGTGAAACCGTATGCTTATATTTCTTGCACATGGTAACTTCAAGCAGGTTGAACTTCTCATCATCGGGAAATTTATATTCGAGAACATAAAGCGTGTGGCGTTTATTCCCGTTTGCCAGTCAGGAAACCAGGATCAAGTTTTTATTATGCGGTTTTGCGAAAAAATATGTCGGAGTAAGCGGTGAATCAAAGGAACGCATTTTTTTATGGGGATACAGCCCGATCCCCTTTAGAATCCCCTTCGGGCTTTCAGGATTGGAATGGATCACTTCCGCAGTCTGACGAATATGCTTAACAGCTTTTTTCCTGCTCTCCTCTTTAATTTTCATAGCAACCTTATAAGTACTTTTTGCTTCCTGGACATTTTATTCTGCTAGTTTGGTTTCATTGTATAACTCTATAAGTTTGTCTGCTGCTTCAAGGAAAATATTCAACTTATCCCTGTGTTTGAACACGCCTTCAGCAAACCTTTTATACAGATCAGGAAATCCGAGAATCTGGTTGGAAAGAAATCCGACATATTTCATTCCTTATTTTATACAGAAAAAACTCTTTTACTAATACATTTTACTATATTATCATCAGAAAAAATCTCATTTACATATCATAAACCTATATACATAAACCGTATACTCCTATGTATTGAACCGATACTATATCCTGAAATTATTCCGTTTCATAACCTTCTCACAAAGCAATTTTTATTACTAATTATCTCCTTCAATAAATACCTGAACCATATTCAGGTATATCTTTTTATGTTTCAGGTATTTATTTTCTCATATATTTATTTGTAAAAATCGCTTATTCTCATCCTTTTTTTATTTACTTAACAAGATTTTCTTTTAATTTTCTATTAAATTTACCTTGTTGATTCGATTTGCAGAATAATATTGAATTAAAGCAGTTTTATGATGAGATAATATAGATTTATTAGGAGAAAAAAGGATTGGCTGTGTATTATATTTGACTAACATTTCCCAGCTCGTTATTTGATTTTTGGGTATTTCTAATCGAACATTCCCTTAGTCTTTTTTTCATCTCACAAATTATATGAACATTTCTATCACTGCAATAAACATTAACCATTCAATTCATTGAATGGGAT
>DRTC01000171.1 GCA_011372345.1 Candidatus Cloacimonadota bacterium | reverse complement strand
TGAAATGGAAACTAACCAGACTTTGATCGATACTCTAGAACTTTCTAATATCGGAAGCGGTCTCATCAATTATACTCTGGAAATTGAACAGCACAATAGCTGGATTGAATTAGGAAGCGAATCTGGAAATCTCTTTACAGGGGAAACCGATGAAATAGAAATCACTTTTAACACAAATAATCTCAGCAATGGTGAATATTCCTGCAATATTATCATCACGGATGACATCAGGAACGAGACCATTATTCCGGTTACATTAACAGTAACAGGAACCGAAGCAGATCCTGATTTGATCCCTGAATTTACGGAACTGACCGGAAATTATCCCAATCCTTTTAATCCGCAAACTATCATATCATTCGGTTTGAACAGAAGTTCAAAAGTTACTCTTGATATCTACAATATCAAAGGACAGAAAGTTAGAACTCTGGTGAACGGGAATAAACAGGCAGGATATCATAAGATCATCTGGGATGGGAAGGATAACTTCAGGAACAAGGTTGGTTCCGGAATCTATTTTTACAAAATGACAACTGATGATTACAACAATATCAGGAAGATGATTTTATTGAAATAGACTTTGCTAAACTTCTAAAGAAAAAACGCAAGAAGATAAATTTCGCAAAGCGGTTATTAAAAACTAACTATCCGACTGCTGCTGGATGGCAAGTTTTTTTGTTAAATAAATCTTTTTAGTAAGTAAATCCCATTTTCCCCCCAAAAAAAATTGACCGATATTTCATTAATTAAAAAATATCTCACAGGGAATAAGAATAATGAGAACTGCTGATAATACAATTGAACAATTAGAAAAAAAACTGCAAAAAGCAAAACAAACATTTAATGAAGAAAAGATAATAAAAACATTAGAACTTCTTTTAAATAAATACAATAGCTTTAGAGATTATCATAAAGTAATAAAGACTGCTAAGGAGTTATACCCTATTTATGAAAGAAAAGGGAACGAAAAGAAAAAAGCTGAAACTCTTTTAATATTAGGTCGAGTTTTTGCTTTAATTGCAGATTATGAGACCTCGATTGTTTATATCAAAGAAGCAAAAAAGACTTTTATAGAATTAAATAATTCTCTAAAAATTGCTATTGCTGATAAAGAATTAGGTTACAACTATAGAAATTTAGGGAAATATGATGAAGCTCTTGTTTATTTATTATCAGCAGTAAAAACATTAAAAGAAAATAAAAGAATTTTAGAAAAAAAGGATAATAGATTTGAGAAAATTAAGTTTGCTGAATCCCTGGAAAATATTGGGATAATTTATGATAAATTGAAACAAATTGATAAAAGCAGAGAATTTTTCTTACGAGCGTTACACATGTACAAAGAATTAAATTATTCATTCGGTATTGCAAAAAATTTGAACAATCTCGGTGTTTCATATTGCAATGAGGATCCGCATAAATCCATAGAATTCTACAAAAAAGCACTGAATATTATCAAAAAATTGAACATGAAAGTACAAATTGCTCTTTTTACCAGCAATATCGGTGGTGTGTATGAAGATCTTAACCAATATGACAAAGCCCTGAAATATTATAATAAAGCCTTGGAAATAACAAAAGAAACCAACAATACGAAATATATTCCTTATTATCTTGAATTTATCGGTAGTGTGTATCTGAAAAAAGGGAAATATGATCTGGCAATTAAATATATTCAGCAAAGCCTGGAATTATCAAAAAAGCAGAATATCCAGGAACAAATAAAAAATAATTATCAATTATTAAGCGAAATCTATGAAAAAAAGAAAGATTATCAAACTGCTCTTTTTTTCTATCGCAAATATTCTGAACAAAAGGATAAAATCCTCAATAAGGAAATGATCGAGAAAATATCTGGTCTGCAGAATAAATATGAAGAAAGCTCCAAAAGAGTTATAGAACTTAAAAAACATAATTCTCTCATTTCTACAGCGCTGAAAAAAGCAATCCACATGGACTTGGTCGGCAACAGTAAAAAAATAAAAAAAGTATTAGATTTGGCGATGACAGCTGCTGTTCATCCTGATACAAATGTCCTGATCCTGGGAGAAAGCGGCACCGGCAAGGAGATCATAGCCAATATTATTCATTTTGCCAGTACTCGTAAAGATCATTTGATCGTAGCAGTAAACAGCAGTTCCATCCCTGAAACCCTGGCAGAAAGCGAATTTTTTGGTCACCTGAAAGGAAGTTTCACCGGGGCTTTATCCGATAAAACCGGATTTCTGGAATTAGCTGATAAAGGTACTCTTTTCCTGGATGAGATTGCTGATACACCAGTTTCATTACAATCGAAATTGTTGCGTGTCCTGGAAAATAAGAGAATAAAAAAAATCGGTTCGAAGACAGAAATGCAGGTCGATTTCAGGATCATTGCTGCCACAAATAAAAATATCGATGAACTACTTGAGAATGAAAGTTTCCGTCTGGATTTATTACACAGGATAAATACAATTACAATACGGATACCGCCTTTACGAGAGCGACCTGCGGATATTAAACCATTGCTTGAATATTTTATCCGGGAATTATCAAAAACTCTAAAAAAACCGATCCCCAAAATCAATGCTGCTGTTATTGATAAACTGAAAAAATATTATTTTCCTGGAAATGTCAGAGAATTGAAAAATATGGTTGAGAAAGCCATGATCATGTTAAAAG
>DRTC01000170.1 GCA_011372345.1 Candidatus Cloacimonadota bacterium | reverse complement strand
TCGTCTGTAAAAGGAATTTCCTTATCAAAATCATAATAGAAACCATTTTCAATGGCTGGACCGATCGTAACTTTTACATCCGGGAAAAGTTGTTTAACAGCTTGAGCCATCAAATGAGCAGTACTGTGCCAGTAAACTTCTTTTCCAATATCGCTATCAAATTTGATCAATTCTATTTTTGCATCTTCTTTAATTTGATAATTCACATCAACAAGCCGGTCATTGACCTTGGCAGAAATAACTGCTTTTGCCAGTCCATGACTTATGCTTTCGGCAATTTCCAAAGGACTGATATTTTTTGGATATTCTTTTATCGAATTATCCGGGAAAGTGATCTTAATATTCATTTTTTCTCCTTATTTTTATATTGGATTTAGAATAAAAAACCACTTTTGTTATAAACGAATGTTCAATTATCAAATTATTAAACATTCCTGAACCTCCAAAATGAGTGACACATTTTTGCAAAATGTGAATACTAATTTTAATATTTTTTCCTTTTCACAGAATACAATTCTATGCTACACTAACTTTTTCTATCTTTAATTTTCTTCTCGATCATCTCTGCGGCATTATTCAAAGCTTTCTGGGGAGAAAGAATTCCCCGAACAACTTTTTCAATAACATGTTCTTCGAGATACTTTCTCGTTTCGAACCATTCGCTCATTTGCGGTTCAAAAGTTGCATAATTCAGCTGATCGTAAACATCTGCGATTTCCGGATTCGAGGTTAACCTGCTCTTAAGTTCAGCAACTTCAAAAGCACTTTTACGAACCGGCATATAATAGGTCAGTTCCGACCATTTTGCAGTCTGCTTCGTATCCGTGAACCATTTGATAAATTCCCAGGCAGCTTTCTGAACTTTTTCATCTTCACTTTTAAAGATCGCAATATTTGTCCCGCTGATCACATTCCTTTTCGTTTTATTGATTGGAATGGATGTAATGCCAATATTAAAATCGATTCCTGTCTTTTTCATATAAGCTATCGATACGCTGGAATCTTCATACATAGCTACTTTTCCGGCAAGAAAATCGTTCTGACCTTCATATCCCGGAGAAAGGTATGCAGTTTTATCCTCATTCAGAAGTTGAGTTAAGAATTCAAGTGCAACTACTCCTTCAGGACTGTTGAACAATGCTTCTTTTTCATCAGCGGACATGATCTCTCCTCCAGCTTGCAGAAGAAGATTTTCAAACTGCCAGGCACTGATTTTCAAAGTTGTTCCATGAAGTTCGTTCACTCCATTCTGATCAGCATCGAGAGTCAGTTTACGGCAATATTCCAGGAAGGAATCCCAGGTTTTCGGCGGTTTATTGGGATCGATCCCATTCTGGAAAAAAATATCTTTATTGTAGTAAAGAACTCGAACGCTCTTATTAAAAGGAAAAGTAACGAGTTTCCCATTAACAGTATTGCTTTGAATAAAAACAGGATAAATATCAGCGAGTTTTTGTTCCGTGAAATCAGGATCATTTTTGATAAAATCCTCGATCGGAACAATAACATCTCCATCGATCATATTAGCAGTCCAGGATTCAAAAACTTGAGCAATATCCGGTTGATTTCCGGTTTGCAGAGAAGCCATCAGTTTCTGAGAAAGAGCAGTATAATTTCCCATATTGATAGCATTGATAAATATTCCCGGGTGAGTTTCGTTGAATTCATTCACTAAAAACATGAGAGCTTCACCGAGTGGACCGCCCATAGAATTCCAGAATTCTATCTGGATAACATCAGTTGGAGTTTTTGCTTTTTTTCCGCAACTGAAAAGCAATAATCCAATAAACAACAAAATAAATATTTTCTTCATTTTCGATCTCCTAAAAATCTTTGGGCAAATTATTTGGAGCAAGATGGAAGTCAAATGATTTGTAAGTTTAATATGGGAAAACAAACGCTGTAAAGAAATATTTTTCCTTATCTTTATGCAACGGGAATTTACAGGCGGTGATTATTTGCTGTATTAATTAATTTGCAACATAAAGCTTCGTCACTGCCCCGCTTCTTCAACTTTCCATTCAACTTTTTAACGAAAATCCCAACTTCGATTTAATACAAATCTTCGATACGAAAGCAATTGTGGTGTCGGATAAGTTAGAAAGATCACTCCTTCCTTCTCTCCTAAGAACCGTACGTGCGACTTTCACCGCATACGGCTCAAGCCTCTCAAATGTCATTAATTTCATTAAATGACACGGCATTGCATA
>DRTC01000169.1 GCA_011372345.1 Candidatus Cloacimonadota bacterium | reverse complement strand
TTGTAATTATTTCATATTTTTGTACTTTCACTAATTTTTTCAAAGGTTCTTCTTCAATTGTCTGTTCAACAACTTCCGAATATGCTTCTATCAAGCCGCGAATTCCTAATTTAACTCCTCCGAAATAACGGGTAACAACGGCAACGATATTTGTCAGGTTATGTTTTTTCAAAGTATTAAGGATCGGTTTTCCGGCAGTTCCGGAAGGTTCTCCGGCATCGGATGAATGGAATGTTTCTCCTTTATCCCCGATAATATATGCCCAGCAGTTATGGTTGGCGGTTTTGTGTTCTTTAGAGATCTGAGAGATGAATTCTTTTGCATCTTTGATGGTTTCAACAGGATGTAGAAGTGCAATGAACCTTGATCTCTTGATCTTGATCTCAACTTTTCTGTCGGTGTTTATAATAAAATATTCCATTTGATTTATTGTCATCAAGCAATACTTGACTCGCAATGACTGAAAGGAATATGAGTCGAGAATTGCAACAGTTTATATCGGTTGTTCTCGACTTAATGACTTCGTCTTTCGAGTTCAATCGGATAGTCTGTCTTGTTCATCTAAAAAAAGGAAAAGTAGAACGAGAGTGGTGTAAAATTGTTCTCGGAACAAGTTCCGATCTACGAAAAGGTATTCAATATTCCAGTAATTCCCTTAATTGTTCCGAACTCATCTTCTTGATCACACTTTGTCCCTGATCGATCAGACTTTCAAACATCTCTCTTTTATTTAGCTGCAGATCGAGTATCTTCTCTTCGATCGTACCTTTGGAGATAATTTTGTAAACCATCACTTTTTTGGTTTGCCCGATCCTGTGAGCTCTGTCTATCGCCTGGTTTTCTCCCATGGGATTCCACCAGGGATCAACGATTATGACCGTATCGGCAGCAACTAAATTGAGACCGAAACCTCCGGTTTTCAAGCTGACCAGGAAAATTTTGATATTGTTATTATTATTAAAATTTTCAATTATCTTTTGCCTGTTTTTGGTCGAACCATCCATATATTCAAAAGGAATTCTCATTTTTTTGATCATTTTCTGCAGGATTTTTAACATCCCGACGAACTGACTGAAAACGAGTAATTTTTTTCCGCTTTCAACTGCATCAGAAATTATCTCATGCAGAAGTTCGGTTTTTGCTGAGAATTCCAATCTGTCTTTTATGGAATTATCGAGCAAAGCCGGATGGTTGCAGATCTGCCTGAGTCTGGTCAAAGCAGCTAAAATATGCATATAATTCTGTCCGATATCTTCGTTTTTTACCAGGTATTTTTTTTTTACAGACTCAATAATTTGCAGATACATTTTTTCCTGTAATGGAGATAATTTGCAATAAGCGACCTGTTCCTGTTTATCCGGAAGTTCGATCAAAACCTCTTTTTTTTTCCTTCTTAAAATAAAGGGAGAGATCATCAGTTTCAATTTTTCGTATGTTTCAGTTCTCTTTCCGGGCTGGCTCGCAAACTCATTCTTGAAACTGCGGAGAGAAGGAAAATATCCTGACATCAGGAAATCAAAGATAGACCAGAGTTCTGTCGGATTATTTTCCACAGGTGTTCCGGACAATGCTAATTTATGTTTGGACTTGAGTTTTTTTATGGCTTTGGTGCGCAAAGCATAAGCATTTTTGATATGTTGAGCTTCATCGAGAATTAAATAGTCAAATTCGATTTCCGCTAAATTATCGATGTCATTTTGAATGATCGAATAAGAAGCAAGCATAACATTAACATTCAGATTATCGAGGATCGCTTTCCTTTCATTCTGGTTTCCTTCATAAATGATAAAAGTGAGATTTCTATTGAATTTCCGGATTTCCGCTCCCCAATTGAACAAAAGAGTTTTAGGACAGATCACGAGCGATCTTGAATTTTGAGGAAGATCCGATAAGATCGAAATAGATTGGATCGTTTTCCCCAAACCCATTTCATCTGCCAGAATTCCGGAAAGGTGATAATGCTGAAGCATTTTCAACCAGCGGAAACCTGCTTTTTGATAGCTTCTCATAATCGGTTTCAGGAAAAAAGGTAAAATTGAATTTTCATCGAGTTTTCTTCTGATGATCGCAGAAAACATTTCCTCCAGAAAATCATCACCTTCGATCTTAATTCCCTCATAAACAGAACTTATCTGGTAAATATAAGGCAAATTGTAAACCGATAATTTATAGCCTTCGGAGGGAAGTTTCTTGCTTCTTTTAAGTAATTTATCGACTTCTTCGAAGGTTTTCTTATCATCGAAAAATAAAAGACGACCATCTTCCATCTTCATGAATTTTGCTTTTGTTTTGAAAAATTTTTTCAACTCCGAATGGGTAAACCTGATATCCTTGAATTTATATTCGACTTCATACTCGAACCAGTTGATCCGGTTGGATTTTTTTGTCCTGATGATAGGTTGCAGCTTGACTTTATATACGAATTCATTTTTCAGATCGTCTGCTAAAATTATTTTCCAGGATGGATCAGAATGCTCAAAAATGATCTTTTTTAGAAATTCTATATTTTCTTCACCTTCAAAGATCAATTGAGAATTTTCTTCTAATTTATCTGTTTGAGCATCCGGTAATTTTTCCACAAATCTAAAAATCTGATATTTGATTTGGGGTGGAATATAGAACCAGGCAATTTCATTTTTCTGATCAAACCTGACCAGTTCAACCGGAAACCTGATCGCAGATAAAGGAATCTCAACTTCATTTCCATAATCGAGAATTCCATCCATAATAATCTTATGATCTTCTTTATGAAGTTTGAAGGTGATCACCGGAGTATTATGATAAACTTTGGGAATTTCAATGTCATCTGTGAAATCGAGATAACAATTGCTCAAACCGAGTTGACGGGCTACAATTGAAGAAAAATAGACGAGGTCTGCTTTTTTAAAAGGAAATCCTTCGTCGAATATCCGGGAGGTTACTGATTCTTTAAAAGGTAGATTTATCGGATAAACGATATTCTTTTTGAAAATATAGGAAGTTTTTCCTATAAAAGCTGCTGAAATAAATTCATTAGAAGCCGGTTTTATGATATAATTATCATCATTATTTTTTTGAATTGAAAAATTCAGACGCAGATTCTCTTCGGAAAATTGCAGATTATCTCCGGTTTCTTTGATAAAAACTTTTTTCCGGAGATTTTTCAAAACAGGAAAAAATTTCACAAAATCTTTTTTATAAATGGTGAAAAATGTTCCTTTACGGCTATAAGAACATTTATTGATCTGCAGCATTGAGAACAGTTTTACTTCGGATTCCGAAAGTGCTTTTGCTTGTTTTTCTGCTTTCGGAATTTCAGGAATATCTTCATTTTTAAATTCACGGTTTGCCAGCAAGATCGAAATCAATCTTACTTCGAGAGGAAGGTAACTTTTCAGGTAAAACCTGATCTTATCTGTATTATTACTGAAAATATCAGCAATCTCGATATTAGCATTGATCACAATTCTCTGCCAGTATTCATTATATTCTAAAAGCCGGTTCTGGTAAGTTTGAATGACATTTCTCATCAGGATATCGGTAGAAAGATATTTATAAGCATAATTTATGATGCTTAAATAATGCCTGCAAATTTCAGCTCCACATTCGGAACAATGATGAGAAAGAATTCGATTCTGGTCTTGATTGTAAATAATTTCAATCTTATTGGGAAAATATTTTTTCTGGATTTTTCCTGCTTCAAATTGGAAAACTATATTTTTATTTTCATCCAGGAATTTTTTATATTTGATTTCATCGATGTTAAGATTCAAGATCGAGCTTTTAAAAAACCAGGAATTCGAATGTTCATGATATTCCAATCCGAAAAGTCTTCCCATTATTTTCTCCAATCAATAAAATCAGTTTGTCATTTGTAGATGGTTGTTCGGAAGGTCAAGTGATAAATAATAAATTGTAGGATTTGAATTGTGAAAATTTTTTGCTTGAAGT
>DRTC01000168.1 GCA_011372345.1 Candidatus Cloacimonadota bacterium | reverse complement strand
GTCTTTTACAATCAAATACTTTAATAATTCATGGAATTGCTCTAACAAAAAAAGAAATAAAAAAATGTGCTGAAACCGGTACCTCGATCTGCTGGTGTCCAAACTCGAATCTTTTTTTAATTGGAAAAACTCTCGAAGCAAGAACCTGTCTGGATTTTGGAGTAAACCTCATTTTAGGAACAGATTCAACCATGTCCGGAAACCTTAATTTGTTTTCCGAAATCAGAAAAGCTCATAAAATCTATCCTGAAATTCCTCTCAAAGAAATTTTCAAGATGATCACGACAAATGCTCAAAAAGCTCTATATTTACCAACCTCTTACGGAAAACTGGAAGAAAGCAGTACCAACCTGCTGCTGATGAACAAAAAAAAGGAAGATCCTTTTGAAAATCTCCTGCTAGTAGATACTTCCGATATTGCTCTCCTTGTTCATGAAGGAGTTCCCATTTTTGGAGATATTGAATATTTCGAGGATTTTACTGTTGATACTTCCTCATATTATTTTTTTAAGATCGGTCATTCCGGAAAATTTGTGATCGGTCACCCGGAAGCTGTAACGAAGAAGATCGATTCCATTCTCGGATATCATAAAAGATTCCCTTATTTACCTTTTTAATATTAGACATTTAAATGTAAACATTGTATGTTAAACCTTTCTGAAATTTTTTTCAGCATCCAGGGAGAATCATCTTTCACTGGATTCCCCTGTATTTTTATTCGTCTTTCCGGATGTAATCTGCGATGCAAATATTGCGACACGGTTTATAGTTACGAAACGAAGTTTACTCTTTCAGTAAACGATATTCTAAAAAAAATCGAAAAATACAATCCCATAAAACTGGTTGAAATAACAGGCGGAGAACCACTTCTCCAAAACGAAGTCTATAAACTTTTCCATATTCTGAAAGATAACGATTATAAAATCCTCCTTGAAACAAACGGTTCAATCAATTTGAAGAATGTTCCTGAAGATGTAATCAAAATCGTGGATGTAAAATGTCCTTCCAGCGGTTATGAAAAGAGTTTTTTAAAGGAAAATCTTAATTATATCGATGCTGAAAAAGATGAATTAAAGTATGTTATAAGCAATAGAGAAGATTATTTATATGCTCTGGATTTTATCCGGGAAAATGATCTTCAAAACTATAAAAATATTTTTTCTCCGGTCTTATCGGAACTTTCCCCTGAAACATTAGCAGAATGGTTATTGGTTGATAAAAGTAATTATAGAATGCAGCTGCAACTGCATAAATATATTTGGGGAAGAAATACAAAGGGCGTTTAATAACATAACTTTGTAAATTGATTAAAAATATTTAGAGATAGGAAAAAGGGAAAAACAGAGATGAAATATCAAATCCCAAAACACAAATTTCAAATAAATAGCAATGAAGAAAATTGCAAATTCAAAAACAACTCTAAGCATAAGCAGGTTTGCTGTTTCTAATTTTGTATCTGGAATTTATTTGTCTTTTGGGATTTGTTGTTTGTGATCTTAATATTGACGCTATAAAATATCATTTATTTTCGCTTAAATAATAGGAGTAATTATGGATTTAAAAGAATTAAGTACTGCAAATTTTGATGAAGAAATAAAAGAAGGAATAACTTTAGTTGATTTCTGGGCTCCCTGGTGCGGACCTTGCCGTTTGATCACGCCTTCCATCGAAGCATTGGCTGAAGAAATGCCGGATGTTTCTTTTACCAAACTGAATGTCGATAAGAGCCGGCAAATCGCCATAAAATATAATGTAATGAGTATTCCAACCATTATTATTTTCAAAGATGGAGAAGTGAAAGATACAACAATCGGTGTTATTCCGAAAGATGCTATTAAAAGTAAGATTGAAGCAGTAATGTAGTATTTCAAAACTTGCCGAATTTTTGAAATTTGGCAAGTTTTATTTTTTTTATCCAATTAATAATTTTCCCGCTCTTCTGAAGTTCATTCAAATAACTTTCAAAATCGATTTGTTTTGATGAATCGATTGAAACAAAAAACT
>DRTC01000167.1 GCA_011372345.1 Candidatus Cloacimonadota bacterium | reverse complement strand
GGATTGCTGTTATTTTATTAGCCAGAATATTAAAAACATTATCTATATTTAAATTGTTCTTGGTTAGAATAGTTCCGATATATTTTACTCGATCGTTAACAAAATCAACCTGCAGCATATCTCTGATCATCAGTCGCATAAAATCTTTTGTTTCAACTTCAACTTTTAAGGGAACTTTTTTTTTCGACAATTTTTCCAGAATAGATCGAATATTAAAATGAAATAAATTAGAAGAATTTGCAAAAAGATCAAGATCAAGGGAAAACCTTTTGGCATAATAAAAACGACTTAAGCAGGTGCCACCAGTTAAATAAAATTCGGTTGTCTCCTCGAAGATGATATCCAATACTTCATCTTGTATTTCGTATAACCTTTTATAATCTATAGTCTCCATTCCAACTCCGGTATTTTTACATTTTCCTGTAAAAGAAGATGTCTGACAATGCGATGACGCAAATCCAGAAAATCATGATTGAATTGCGGGACTTTATAATTTCCAACCAAATCGATCAGATCAACTTTGTCAAAAACCATCAGATCGCTCAGCACATTTAGACTATTGCAGAATATCTTTTCAAATACGAACTTCTTTAATTTTTTATCATCGGAATTTATGTATTTTTCCACATCCAGCACCCTAAGTTTGTATTCCCAGAAACAATGTTTAATTATCTCTCCGTCAGGTTTCTTTTTTTGATATTTGATCATTGTTATTTATCCATAAACTGCATCTCATAAAGCGTTTTGTATCTTTCGCAACTTTTCAGCAATTCTTCATGATGACCGATACCAACGATCTTTCCCTGATCAAGAACGATGATTTTATCGGAAGAGAGAACCGTTGAGAGACGATGAGCGATCACGATCACGGTTCTATTTTTTGTTGCCTGTTCTATCGCTTTCTGGACTTTCCGTTCTGCTTCCGTGTCAAGCGAACTGGTTGCTTCGTCAAAAATGAGGATGGGTGGATTGCCGACAATGGCACGAGCAATACAGAGTCTCTGTTTCTGACCTCCGGAAAGATTGGAGGCTTTAGGATGAAGAAAATGGTCGTATTGTTCAGGAAGATTATCGATAAATTCATCTGCAAAGGCGATACGAGCTGCATCTTCTATTTCTTTTTGAGAAACAGGTTTCAGGGTTCCATATCCGATATTGTTTTTGATGCTGTCTGTAAATAAAATAGACTCCTGGGTTACGATTCCGAATAGATTGCGCAAATCTTTCAAATTTATTTCCTTTACGGAAGTTCCATCGATCAGAATTTTTCCGGATTTGACATCATACATTCTCGGTAAAAGATTTACAAGAGTTGTCTTCCCGGAACCACTGCTACCAACGATCGCAACTTTCTCTCCTTTGGAAATATCGAAAGATATATCCTTTAATATTTCCTTTTCTTCATCATATTGGAAACAAACTTCCTGCAATTCGATCTTATCATGAAAATTACTTTTTCTTAATTGCGATTTGCTTTCTATGATTGATTCTTTGCGATTTAGAATTTCAGATACTCTTTCGATTGAAACTAATGCTTTGCGGATATTTGCATAAGCTTTGGTAAGGATCTTCAAAGGATAAAGCATGGAAAATACAGCCAGGATGAATGCAATAAAATTCCCGAAAGTAAAGTCGCTGTTTCCGGAAAGAACCTGTTTCCCACCGATCAATAGAACGACGACACCGGTAATCG
>DRTC01000166.1 GCA_011372345.1 Candidatus Cloacimonadota bacterium | reverse complement strand
GGTTAATGAAACAGGAAAAAGTATTAACCGTTTTAACGATTTCCGTTATGGACTCGGTCCCTGAAAGGAATATTTATTTGAGGAATATTCGAGAGATTTTAGATAATTCCACACCTTGAAAGGCGAGTAATTCATGAAGCACTATGAGATTTATCTCGTGGAGAAAAGAATTCAAATGAATAGCCCCTTGGGAAAAGGACTCAAAAATGATAATTGGGATTTAAATTTCTCTATTGATCATAATGATCCAATTTTAAGAAGGTAATATGAAAGATAAAAGCAAACAACTGTTAGATGATCTGATGAAAAAATTTATTCAACTCGAAAATACCGAAAAAGAACTGCAAGCCGCAAATCAACAGCTTGATGCAAGTAACCAGCAGTTAAAAGCAAGCGAACAGCAATTGAAAGCAGCTATACAGCAGCTTACTGCAAGCGAACAGCAATTGAGAGCAGCAAATCAACAGCTTGAAGCCAGTAATATTGAAATTAGGAAAAAGGAAACAGAAGCCGTTGCTGCCAAAGAATTTGCTGAAAATATTATTTCAACGCTTCGAGAGCCTTTGCTGATATTAGATGCAGATTTAAAAGTAATAACTGCTAATGAATCTTTCTACAAAACATTCCATGTCTCCAAAAAAGATACTCTCGGAAGTTTTGTCTTTGAATTGGGTAATAACCAATGGGATATCCCGGCTTTAAGGAAACTTCTTCTCGAAACACTTCCTGATAAATCTGAAATTGTTGATTTTGAAGTAGAACACTTTTTTGATGATATTGGACAGAAGACAATGCTGCTCAATTCCAGAGAGTTGAAACAGCAAGATGGAAATAAAAAAATGATTCTACTTGCTATAGAAGACATCACTGAACGCAAGATAGCCGAAAAAAAAGTGAGAGCAGCAAATCAACAGCTTGATGCAAGTAACCAGCAGTTAAGGGCAAGCGAACAGCAATTGAAAGCAGCTAATCAGCAACTTACAGCAAACAATCAGCAGTTAATTGCCAGCGAGAATGAGATCAAAAAATATGCTCATGATCTTGGTGAACGGAATAAAGAACTAAATTGTTTATATTCAATCTCAAAAATAGTTGAAATACCTGATATCTCACTTGATGAAATAGTACAGAGAATCGTTAATATAATTCCTTCAGCGTGGCAGTATCCCGAAAATATCTGTGCTAAAATCATCCTGTTGAAAAAGGAATTCAAGACAGAGAACTACAAGGAAAGCACATGGAAACTGAGTTCTGATATAATAGTGAAACGAAAAATCGCAGGAAAAATAGAAGTATGTTATTTGGAACAAATAACGGATAATGATGAAGGACCTTTTCTGAAAGCGGAAGAAATTCTACTGAATAGTATAACCGAGCGTTTGGGAAGGATTGTTGAGCGCAAGCTGGCGGAAGATAAAATTAAACACATCAATCGAGTGCTGCGTGCTATCCGTAATGTCAACCAGCTCATCACAAAAGAAAATGATCGTGATAAACTTATCAAAGGTGCTTGTGATAATCTTATTGAAACTCGTGGTTATTTTAATGCCTGGATTGCCTTATTGGATGGATCAGCTAAATATATTACAAGCGCGGAAAGCGGATTAGGTAAAGATTTTCTTCCTTTGCTCGAACTTCTGAAAAAAGGGAAACTAACAGCCTGCGGGAAAAAATCTTTAAAACAAAGAGGGATAGTTGTAACAGAGGTACTTTTCGAAACATGCGGGGATTGTCCGCTTGCAGATAAATATGCAGGCAGGGGGGCATTATCAATACGGCTGGAATTTGAAGGAAAAATATTCGGGATATTTTGTGTCTCAATTCCACTGCAATTCATAAAACAAAAAGAAGAACAATATTTATTTAACGAAGTAGCAACAGATATTGCTTTTGCATTGCACCGTCTTGAGGATGAAGAGAAACGAAAACAGGTTGAGAAATCGCTGCAGGAGAGTGAAGAAAGATTTAGGCAGATAGCTGATAATTCTCAAGAGTGGATATGGGAAGTAGATGCCAATGGCTTATACACTTATGCGAGTCCCATAGTAAAAAAGATTCTTGGTTATGAACCTGAAGAAATTGTTGGGAAAAAGCATTTTTATGATCTATTTTACCCGGAAGACAGAAAAAAAATGAAGGATGCAGCATTTGAAGTATTTGCCAAGAAACTTTCATTCCGTGAATTTTCGAATCGAAATATCAGTAAGACCGGTAAAGAAATTTGGCTTTTAACAAGCGGAGTACCTATGCTCGATGAGAAAGGAGAGCTCTTAGGATATAGAGGTGCAGATATAGACATCACCGAGCGCAAGAAAATAGAAGAAGAAATTAAAGAAAAATCTCTTGAATTAAAAAAACAATTTGAAAAAAGCGAAAAGCAGAGAATTGCCACTTTATCTGTTTTATCCGACCTTAATGAAACTACCAGGAATTTGAAAGCAGAAATTAAAGAACGCAAGCAGGCGGAGAAAATACAGGAAATATTATATAACATTTCCAAGGCAGTAAATACAACTGATAAAATGCCTGAGCTTTATAACAAGATAAAAGCATTCCTGGGTGAAATAATCGATACAACCAATTTCTTTGTTGCCTTATACAATGAAAATAAGGATACGATATCTCTACCTTATTTTATCGATGAGAAAGATGATCATGAAATATTTCCTGCCGGTAAATCCCTTACTAAATATGTAATTAAGAAAGGGAAACCTTTTTTGGGCACGAAAGATATAATATCAGATCTAACAGAAAAAGGAGTTGTCGAAGAAATTGGTTATCCTTCCCTAATCTGGCTCGGTGTTCCCCTGAAAGTTGAAAATAAAGTAATTGGTGTAATTGCAGTTCAAAGCTATGATGATCCAAATCTTTATGCAGAAAAAGATATTGAAATTCTCTCTTTTGTTTCTGATGAGATCGCTCTTGCAATTAATAAGAAAAGAACAGAAGAACAGATCAGGAAAGACCTGAAAGAAAAAACCATTCTGCTGCAGGAAGTTCATCATCGCGTGAAGAACAATATGCAGATCATATCCAGTCTCCTGAACATGCAATCCAAACTGATCGAGAATGAAAAGGTCAGGGAATTATTAGACAGCAGCAAACATCGGATCTATTCCATGTCTCTGGTTCATGAATATGTATATAAAACAGAAGATATGGCTAATATCGATTTTAATACATTTACTAAAAATCTGATCTTACGCTTAAGGTCTTATTATGTGAAAAATACAGAACAGGTTAAGATCATCAACGATATCAAAGTAGATTCTCTCGATCTAAATCTTTCCATTCCCTGCGGATTGATCATAAATGAACTGATCTCCAATTCCCTGAGACATGCTTTTCCCGGTGATCGAAAAGGTGAAATATATATTTTTTTTAATCGACTTGGGGATAAATATACTCTTATAATTAAAGATAATGGAATCGGCATTCCTGAAACAGCGGACTTTGAAAATATGACCGGTCTGGGCATGCAGTTGATAAAAATCCTGACTTCGCAGTTGAGGGGAACTGTCGAATTAAAACAAGATAAAGGAACAGAATTTGTCATTAAATTCAAGGAAATACAGTTAGGAACCTACGGGAGATTCTGAAAGAAATCAGGAATTCATCAAAGAAGTGTTATTAAATGAGTTTTATGAGTTCTGCATAACTGAGTGTTTTTCTGCAGAATTCAAAAAACATGTCTTTGCGAGTTTTTCTTCTTGCTGTTACAAACGAAGCAATCTCTTGCTTCACATTAAGTTAGAGGAGCAGATTGCTTCGGAAGAATTTCTTTGAATGAGACCT
>DRTC01000165.1 GCA_011372345.1 Candidatus Cloacimonadota bacterium | reverse complement strand
TTGGAAGTTCGACCATCTCTCGCATGTGTCCCAAAACTTCATCGCTTAACACGACCACACAAGTCCTGTATTTTTCCGCCAGGTTAAAAGCTCTGATCGTCAATTCATAATTTTCCAGTACCGAGTTCGGATAAAGAACAATGGCAGGAGCATCGCCATGATTTCCCCATCTCGATTGCATAATATCACCTTGAGAAGGACTTGTCGGTAAACCTGTACTCGGTCCTCCTCTCATCACATTTACGACTACGCAGGGAGTTTCCGTCATTTTCGCAAAACCGATTCCTTCCAACATCAGGGAAAATCCGGGACCGCTGGTGGCAGTCATAGCTTTTGCTCCGGCCAGAGAAGCTCCGATTATCGCTGAAATACCGGCAATTTCATCTTCCATCTGGATAAATTTACCACCTCTTTTCGGTAACTCTTGAGAAAGAACTTCTGCGATTTCAGTCGAGGGAGTGATCGGATATCCCGCATAGAAGTTTATTCCTGCCTGTAAAGCTCCTTTTGCTATCGCTTCATTGCCCTGCATCAAAACTATTTCTTTTTTATCGTCATATGGTTCTTTTTTTGACATATATCTTCTCCTACCTTTTTGCTCCGGTGATGGCAAAATTCGGACACAATCGATCACACATTTCGCAATGAATACATTTTTCAGGATTTTTTACATAAGGAGATCCATCAGGTTTGCGAGCAAGAGTTTTGGTCGGACAAAAAGCAACACAAATTCCGCACTTCACACACCAGTCATAGTAAATATAAACAGGATCTTTCTGATAATCTCCTTCCTCTTTGATCTCGGTTTGTTCGACTTCCATTTTTTTAGTCGAATCTTCGGTTCTAAAAATCGTTCCTTCCCGATGTTTTTCAACTTTATCAGGCATTTATTTCCTCCTGGAGAAATCAAATATATATTTTTTAGCTAAAATCTTATATTTTTCATAAATAAAAATCGAATTGAATTTTAGATAGGTTAAGTATTTTTTTGTTATTTTTTCCAAATGTTGAGCCCACTCTAAAAAGGTCAAATTCAATAAAATTAGAAACCGTTAAAACGGTTAATACTTTTTCCTGTTTCATTAACCACCAACTTAAGTTGGTGGTTAATAAGAAGATAAAGGTCATTAACTGATTCATCAGTTTCCAAATTTCGTGCAAAATTTCATATATATTCCAAATTATTGCCTTTTTAGAGTGGACTCAATGTTCAAGAACCAAAATTATAATTCCTTCAGTTCGAAAATCCGATCTCTGATTTCCATCGCTGTTTCAAAATCCAACTTTTCAGCAGCTTCTTTCATTTCTTTCTCCAGCAATTTAATAACCTTTTCCTTTGAACTAAGATCAAGATAATCCGAAAATTTCTTTTTCTCTGAATCTGCTGATTTTTTTTCGGATTTTTTGTATCCTTCTGCCACAGATGTAGAAGCCATTATAGCGTCAATATTTTTTTTGATGCTCTGGGGAGTGATCTTATGTTCTTGATTGAATTGCATTTGCTTATTTCTTCTACGGTTTGTTTCAGAAATTGTCTGCTCCATTGCAGATGTAATTTTGTCTGCATAAAAAATCACTTTTCCATCGATATTCCGAGCCGCTCTTCCTGCTGTTTGGATGAGAGAACGAGTTGAACGCAGGAAGCCTACTTTATCCGCATCAAAGATGGCGACCAGAGAAACTTCCGGGAGATCGAGACCTTCCCGCAAAAGATTTACTCCAACCAGAACATCGAATTCTCCCAATCTTAAATCGCGAATGATTTTTGCTCTTTCGATGGTTTTAATTTCACTATGAAGATAACGAACTTTTACTCCGGCTTTGGTCAGATATTGGCTGAGATCTTCAGCCATGCGTTTGGTCAGGGTTGTCACCAATATCCGTTGTTGTTTTTCAGTTCTTTGCCTGACTTCTTCCAGCAGATCATCGACTTGAGAAGAAGCCGGTTTGACAACGATTTCCGGATCGAGCAACCCTGTCGGTCTAATAACCTGTTCCACAAAAACACCATTTGATCTGGAAAGTTCATAATCTCCCGGAGTGGCGGAGATAAAAATAACCTGATTTATCTTGGATTCAAATTCATTAAATTTTAAAGGACGATTATCAAAAGCAGAAGGTAAACGAAAACCGTAATCTACTAAATTCTTTTTGCGCGTATAATCTCCTCCAAACATAGCATGAACCTGGGGAATCGTGGCATGAGATTCGTCAATGACCATCAAAAAGTCATCAGGAAAATAATCTATCAAGCAACTTGGAGGTTCTCCGATTTTTGCTCCGGTCAAATGTCTCGAATAATTTTCTATACCGGAACAGAATCCCAATTCCCGTAACATTTCCAGATCAAAATTTGTTCTCTGTTCGATCCTTTGAGCTTCGAGCAACTGGTTATTTCTTGTAAAATATTCAACTCTTGATTTTAATTCTTCTTTAATTAATCCGATCGCTCTTTCCAACGCACTCTTAGATGTCACAAAATGATTGGCAGGATAGATCGGATACATCTCGACAGTTTCCAGAACTTTATTGTTCAGAGGATCTATCCTGGAAATTTTTTCAACCTGGTCACCAAAAAATTCGATCCTGACCGAATGTTCGACATAAGCAGGAAAAACATCGACAACATCACCTTTGACCCGGAAAGTTCCTCTTTCAAAAGCAATATCATTGCGTCCGTAATGAATTTTCACTAATTGTTTCAGCAGTTCATCCCGCTCGATCAGATCACCAACTTGAATTCTGATTAAAGCTTCCCGGTATTCTTCGGGAATACCCAAACCGTAAATGCAGGAAACGCTGGCAACAATGATCACATCTTTTCTTTCCATCAAAGACATGGTCGCATGCAATCGCAATTTTTCGATCTGGCTGTTGATATCGGAATCTTTCTCGATATAAATATCCTTACCGGGAATATATGCTTCAGGCTGATAATAGTCATAATAGCTGATAAAAAATTCTACTGCATTTTCAGGAAAAAGCTGCTTGAATTCTCCGTAAAGTTGAGCAGCTAAAGTTTTATTATGAGAAATGACCAAAGTCGGTTTATTTATCTCCTGAATAACATTTGCAATAGTAAATGTTTTCCCGGAACCTGTCACTCCCAGCAAGGTTTGATAATTCTCATTATTTTTCAATCCAGCGACAAGTTCTTTTATTGCCTGAGGTTGATCACCTTTGGGATGATAATTTGAAACTAATTTAAATTTATTCATTTTCCCCTAATTACATTTTTGGAGACTTAATTCAAAGTGCAGGATATTTTGCAAAGTTTTTTTTCATATTCCATATTAATGAAAATTGCATTTTTCTTTCCTCCGATGATAAAATGTGAGAAGATTGATTAGCGCTTAAAGTTATTATTATATTTTGTGAGATTCAGTGTTTTTCGGTGTTCAATTAATTTGCGAAGTGATTTTTTAATGTTCAACCAACATCACCTTGTCCCAATTTTGTCCCAAATCACTAAAAGCCAAAAATCCGAAAAAGCAACATCATCGACCAAAAATAAAATTTACTAAGACGATAAGTTGCTGTTTCTATTAAAGATGTGAAATTCTTTTAAACTCTGTGATAATTTATTAATTCTGGTATAACTCTTGCGGATTATGGGAAATGAAAAAAGTCGTAAAGAGGAGAGAAATGATGAAATCACTATTAGTTGTAGATGAAAAAAATATCAGGCTTTTATTGACCTATATTTCAAAATGCAGAACAAAAAATTATTCTTTCCCCTATGATAACTGTAAAACTTTCGAAATCAAAACAAAGTCCTCAAAATTAGTACTATTTGATATAACTTTGCCCGAGATGGACGGATTGCGTTTCCTCGAACTTTTTTCTTCTGATAAGGAGAATTATCAATTATTAGATTCATTTGACGATCACTTGCTCGAGGATGACTTAAATGTCTCAAATTATACCAATCTTTGATTTTTAAAGTATGCCACAATTCTGTCACTTTGTCCCAATAATGACCCAAATAAAAAAAATGAAAAACTTTTACCCAACAATTAAAATTTCAAACGAGCTTTTTATCTATGTTATTTTAAAAGAGATAAATACTATTAATACTACCAATAAATTTTCAATGACCTTGGAACATCAACTGCATTATTATAAAGTGTGCATAGATGTGAAATAAAAATTTTTCGTAGGGGGAAAAATGAAAAAATATTTTGAATTACTCGTGATCATAGCTATTTTAGGTGGCTGTGCTTTTGGTTCGATTTCCCAGTTTTCAGCAAAATATACTGAAGGAAAAGAAAATGTAGTTCCTAATTCCAGTTTCGAACAGGGGAAATATGAACCATCTTCTATTCCTGAAGGATGGGTTGTTTTAAATGATCTGGAAAGTAATATTGTCTGGGATGATGAAACTCACAATGTTGGTGGAAAATGCTTGAAAATAGAAGGTTCCGTAGAGAAAACAAGCCTTATTTCCGATGGATTTTCCATTAATCCTCAAGCAATTTATTATTCGAGATGTTATATCAAATCCGATAAACCAACCAAAGAACCGGTTAAACTTCATTTCTTCGCATTTGATAAAAATGGAAAAAGAGTTAATGATTATACTGAAAAAGTAACTCTCAAACAAGGTTGGAACCAGATCGAACTGACAACCGGATTTTTCAATGCTAATGCTTCTGTCGGCAGGCTTGCTATTGCTATCCCGGAAGAGAAAGGTAATGTTTACTGGGTAGATGATGTCGAAAGCTATAATGTTCATAAACTCGCATATCGCTACCAGACGGATTAGAAGAAGTTCTTTAAAGAAAATCCCACCCTGATATATAGAGTGCTGATCCGAATAAAATAGGAAAAGTGACTAAAGTCATTTCAGCACTTAAAACCTGCCAGCCCCACTGGCAGGTTTTTTTGTATAAATTTAACACCGAAAAACACTGAAGTACACCGAGAAAAATAAAAAATTCCGATTATTCTCGGTGTTCTCGGAAGTAAAATTTTCGATAATTGATTCCTCATGTTTGATTTTTTGATTGACCGATATTTCCTCAATAAAATTTTAAGAAAAATCTGAATAAAGTTGTTGTTAAGAATTTCATGTAAATGAGTTCTGCATAACTGTGTGTTTTTTTGAGAAAATCATCATAGAGAATGTTTTTGCGAGGTTTACCAGCCTTTGGCTGGTTTCTTCTTGATGTTACTATGAAGCAATCTCTTTCTTATCATCAAGTTAGAGTTGTAGATTTATCCGCTAAAGGCGGAATTGCTTCGCTGGAATTCCTTCATAGGAAATCTCGCAATGACATATTGCAACCTTGCAGAATCCTTTTCATGTAAAAAAAGAGGAGATATGGATTCAAAAAGGAAAATAAATGAGAATATCAG